>CAYXLY010000126.1:0-10896 GCA_964466005.1 uncultured Spirochaetaceae bacterium
GGACGCCGGGCCATCCCCCGGCAGCGCGCAGGAGAGGATGTGTCCGGGGAGATCGGACGCGTAGGGCTGGAGCGCGACGTCCGGTCTGTGGCGCTGCAGGTAGCGCTCGACCTTCGGCAGCGTCTGCGGATGGACGACGAACATGTTGTCGGGGTCCGCGCAGATCACGTCGAAGAGGTCCGACTGCTCGGCGAAGAGCTCCTCGCGGACCCAGGGCGTCAGGTTCCGCCAGCCGAACTCGACGCCGCGATCGGCGAGAACCTCCGGGTAGTCCAGGTGGAAGGGACGCAGGGTGCAGTCCGCGTGGACCACGCGCGGCGCGAGATAGATCCGGGCATCGGTCGGGACGCGCTGGAAGACCTCGACGTGCTGCCTCGAGACCTCGCAGTCCCGGGCGCGCCGGCTCGAGAGGATCTGGACCACGCGTCGGAACTCTGCATGGACCGGGAGCGGGCCGACGAGCCCGAGGCCGAGGATCGCGAGGGCGACGAGCCCGCGGCGGTCGACGCCCCGGCGCGCGAGATCCGTCTCGGAGGCCGGCGGTGCCAGCACCGTCCGGCAGGCGAGACCGCACCAGAGGGAGAGCGCCAGCAGGGGCATCCAGACCCGCGCGGGCGGGGGGCGATAGGCGACGGTGATCGCGAGCCAGAGGAGGCAGGGCAGCGCCATCCAGACGACGGCGAGGACGATCGATCGTCCGCGGCGGGCGGGGTCCTGAAGCGCGGGCAGGGCGCACGCCAATCCGATCAGGCCCACTCCGTAGCGGAAGAGCGGCGTGCTCACGAAGAAGTCGCGACCGGCCGCCAGCAGGCCTCGCAAGGGCGAGATCCGAGCGTCTCCGGCGACCTCGATCCCGTCGATCACGCGGGCCATCTCGCGAAAGCGGTCGACCGAGTAGAGCTCCTCCGAGATCGGGAACCAGCTCGCCATCAAGAGATACTGCTCGGGCGTGATGCCCAGCTCCTGATGGAGGGCCGTCACGATCCGGGGCAGACCGATCCAGCGCGGCCAGTTCTCGAGCACGTAGGGGCGGTCGCCGAGATGGGTCCAGAAGGCGTTCCAGGCGGGGTCTCCGTAGAAGAGCCGCCCCTCCAGCGATTGCAGACCGGTCGCCAGCAGGGTCAGTCCGATCACGAGTCCCGTCGACACGGCCAGGTCCCGGAGCGCGCCCTCTCGATCGCGATCGAGGAGCCGGTCGCCGATCGCGAGCAGGGTGATGCCGACCAGCAGGACCTGCCCTGCCGTGAGGCTGGCCGGGCGGAAGAGGGCGGCCAGCAGCATCCAGCCGAGCGCCGACGCCAGCAGCGGGCCGCGCAGGGACTCCCGGCGCATAGCGTCGATCCGCAGCACGAGCCCCGTCATGAGACAGACGAACGAGGTCTGGGTGAACTGCAGGTTGAAGAGCAGGGGCGGGAGGAAGGCCGAGGTCGCGACGAGGACCGAGGCGAGGGCGAGCGGACGCGAGTCCCTCCTCAGGAGGACATGGGCCATGGTCCAGAAGGCGGCGAGGAGGACCGCGCATTGCAGGGCCGAGTACCAGTCGAAGCCGGGAGCCACACGGAACAGGGCCCCGATCACGGCGCCGAGGAAGGCGGACTGATAGATCAGACGAGGGTCTCCCACGCCGTCTCCGAAGAGTCCCATCGAGATGCCGAGCATGGCCGCGTCGTCGTTCATGTCGAACCAGAAGGGGACGGTCGAGGCGCCGTAGAGCGCGCTGCCGAGCACGATCGCCGAGGCGAGCAGGAAGGCGCGCCGGGAGCGCCCGACGCCCGGCCCGACGTCCGGGGGCGGGCTTCCGTCGATCGCAGACGGGCTCCCGACGCGGGGAGCCTCCCCGTCCGAACGGTCTTCCTGCCCCGCAGTCGCCATGGAGATCCCCTCGTTCGGGCCTGGTGCGGCTCGCGCTGATCGGCTCTCGCGCCGTGCCTCTCGGACGCGGCTCGAAGGGCTCGGGGGCTGGACGCGTTTCAGCCGCGAGCGGATCCGGCCGATAGGCAAGGTCCCGATGTCCTCTCATCGGCAGGGCACCGGATCGACCCGAGTCCGGAATCGGGCTGCGGGGCAGAGCCCTCGGCTACGGGAACTCGATGATGACGGACCCCGCTGCAGAAGCCTGGAGCCCCACCGCCTCGACCGATCCCTGGCCCGCCTGGGCGGCCCGTCTGCTCGAGCGACCGGTTGCGGTCCAGCTGGGGCTGTGGCTGCTCGCGATCCTGGGTCTCGAGGGGGGATCGCTGCTCGAGCCGCCGGTCTGGGACAGTGCGATGGGCGCCTTCCCGCCCGCGATCCATCTCTACGAGAGCGGCTTCGACATCCGCTCGCTGCTCGCCGAGGACGGATGGTGGCTCGGCGGGCCCAATGTCCACTCGCTCTCGCTCTTCACGTGGCTCGTCGCCCTCGTGATGACCGCGACGGAGTCGGCGGTCGCGACCTTCGCGATCGTCCATCTCGTCACCTTCGTGGGGGTCGCCGGGTCGCTCGTCCTCTTCACCCGGGTGCTTCGCCTCGATGGCTTCGCGCCCGGCACGGTGCTCGCCGCCGCGGCCTTCGTGCTCCTGATGCCGCTCGTGCTGGTTCAGGTCGGCTCGCTCTACACGGAGAGCTGGGTGATGGCGCTCGGGATCGCCGCGTGGGCGGCCTGGCGGGAGGGCAGGCCCGGCATCGCGACGCTTCTCTGTGTCCTGGCGCTCTTCGTCAAGCTGACCGCGGTCGCTCTCGTCGGCTGCCTCGCCGCGGCGTTGCTCGTCTCGCGGAGGCCGTCGGGGATCCGCCGGGTCCTCCTGCTCGCGAGCCTGCCTGCGGCCTACTGGCTGAACCGATCGCTCCCGGGCTGGCTCGACGCCCGCATCTTCGAGGGGCCGCGCTGGGGCGATGCGCGCGTGCTCGCAGAGGCCCTCGTCGTCCGGCTCGGCGCGATCCCCGACGTCACCCTGCTGCTCGCCGCGGCGCTCCTGGGGACAGTCTGCCATCTGCGCGTGCTCTGGCGGCGGGGCGCGAGGCCGGCAGACCTGCTCGGCGCGGACTGGCGGACGGGAGCCCGGCTGATCGCCCTCGCGATGCCCTTCGCCTTCTCGGCCGGGATCATCGCCTCGCTCTTCTCCCAGACGATCTTCCTGCCCCGCTACCTCGTCCCGATCATGCCCTTCTGCGTCGTCTCGATCCTGCTCTGGGCGCGGACCTGCGGGCGCGAGGGGTGGGTCCGGATCGGACTCGTCCTGGGCTCCCTGATCCACCTGGTGAACTTCGATGGGCTGCTCTACGCGCCGGAGCATCAGAGCTTCTCGATCGTCGAGCGATCCCACGCCTATCGCGACTTCCATCGACTCCAGACCGATCTGATCGAGGCCCTGGAGACGGTCCCCGAGGACCTCCCGGTCTACGTCTCGAAGGAGATCGACTACATGGTCTCCCACCCCATGATGGGATACGTCGACGACCCGCTCCCGCAGGTTCGACCGATCTACCGGGCGCCGCATCGGGGGCGTCCGATCGAGGAGCTGCCCGAGGAGTTCGTGCTGGTCTTCAGCAATGCCGGCCATGGCGGCGAGGAGATGGTCCGGATCGTGCGAGCGGCCCAGGCGGACCCCGGGCGCGAGGTGCGCGGGCTTCCCTTCGAGCGCGACGGCTTCAGCGGCTCGATGTTCTGGATCCGACGGAGCGCGCCGGGAAGCGACGCGACGCCCGGGAACGCACGGCGTCGACTCAAGCCATCGCTTCCTCGAGCCGATAGCGGACAGGAGATGTCCGATTCGCACCGACGCATCCTCGAAGAGGCCACCCTGGAGGTCGCCTCCATCAAGGACCTCGATCGCGACGAGCTCGTCGCCCGACTCGAGACCTTCCATCTCGCGCGCATCCGCGCCCTCGTCTCTCCCGAAGAGGTCGATCACGCCCGATCGAGGATGGCGGCGCGCTTCAGCGCGGATGACGATCACGCGACGACCGGCGAGAGCCCGAGTCAGGTCCGGCGCAACTTCCAGAAGCTCTCGGTCGGTCGGGCCAGGCACGGTGGCGTCGACCGTCCCCGCTTCATGCGCTGCTTCTATCTTCCGATGTGGGACGAAGACGTCTTCGGCATGCGCGAAATCTTCCGTAAGGTGGCGCAGGTCCGGAACCTCCTGGGCGGCCACGATCTCGACCACGCCATCGACGACCCCGAGGCGGTCGCCTGGACGGCCTCGCGGATCCATCACTTCCCGACTGGCGGCGGATTCATGGTCGACCATCGGGATACGGTGCTTCCGGCGCTCTACGAGGAGAGCGGACTCGGCAGCTTCTATCAGCCGCTCGTCCTGCTCAGCCAGAAAGGCGTCGATTTCGAGCAGGGGGGTGGATTCGCGAGGGTCGGGGACGAACGGATCTCCTACGAAGACCACTCGCAGAAGGGAGACGTCGTCATCTACGACACGAGTACGATCCACGGGGTCGACGACGTGGATCCCCATCTCCCCTTCCGACAGGATTCCCTCGCCGGTCGGATGTCGGGCCTCGTGACGATGTTCAAGAAGCTCGCCTAGGCGGTCGGCGTGGCGTCTTCGACTGCGTCCTGGATTCCGGAGGAGGCGCTCTCGAGCCGTTCGGCGAGCTGTCCCCTCTGCGGGCAGACGGGGGAGCGGAGGCCGATCCTGGACCTCCAGGTCGAGCCCCGCGTCGAGCTCGTCGAGTGTCGCGCCTGCCGGGGGCTGAGCGCGGATCGGATGCCCGATCCGGAGCTTCTCGCGCGCTTCTACGAGCCCACGCACTACCGTTCCTCGCTGGTCTCGCAGGCTGGCCTGAGCCGACGCTGCGCGCGCGCGATCCTTCGCGGCATGCGGCTCGAGCGCGACCGTCCGATCTCGATCCTCGACTACGGCGGCTCGGATGGCGCGCTCTCCCGCGCGATCCGTCACGAGCTCCTCGTGAGCGGCCATCGGGGAGACGTCGAGAGCACGGTCGTCGATCTCCATCCACGCGAGGACTCACCGCATCAGCGCTTCATCGACCCCGAGCGCTTCGAGAAGTCGACCGATCGCCACGATCTGCTGCTCGCGAGCGCGGTCCTCGAGCATCTCCCGAGCCCGGCTGGAGCGATCCGCTCCCTGATCGGGAGCGCCCGGCCCGATGCCTTCCTCTACGCGCGGACGCCCTGGGATGCGCCGCTGCAACGGCTGGCGCCGGGCTATCGCGTGAAGTGGCCGCGCCATCTCCACGACATGGGGCCGGCCTTCTGGGAGCGATTCATGACGGTCTTCGGGGTCTCGGGAGAGCTGCTCGTCTCCCGCCCCTCGATCGTGGAGACGTCCTTTCGGGAGGCGCCGATGCGCACGGCGCTGGCCCATCTCTCCAAGGCGCCGGCCCGTCTCGAGAACGTCCTTCGCCGTCGGGGCCCGGAGACGAGCGATCGCCTCTGGAGGCTGGTCGGGGGCTGGGAGGTACTGATCCGGCTCTCTTGAGCCCGAGCCCGAGCCCGAGTCCGAGCCCGCAGTCCGGTCTCCTTCGTCTCA
The DNA here is from genome assembly GCA_964466005.1 of uncultured Spirochaetaceae bacterium. Classification (GTDB taxonomy): domain Bacteria; phylum Myxococcota_A; class UBA9160; order UBA9160; family UBA4427; genus UBA4427. The sequence goes on from CAYXLY010000126.1 coordinate 5,487, forward strand.
GCGCTCCCGGTTCCGACCCAGGCCGCCGGCGTCCCCCGTCTCCGCGACCTGGCAGCGGGATCTTCCGCTCGAGCGTTCGAAGGCGAAGGCCAGCCAGGCGATCGACGCGACGAAGAGGAAGCCGCTGTACTGGACCAGGCCGAGCGCGACCGCCTCGTTCGGCAGGACGCCATGGGGCTCCAGCAGGAGCGCATAGCCTGCCTCGCGAACCCCGACGCCGCCGATCGAGATCGGCAGGAGCGTCGCCAGCGTGACCAGGGGCGCCGCGAAGGACAGGGTCGCGATGCCCACGTCGAGTCCGAGCGCTCTGGCGAAGGCCGTCAGGGAGGCGATCCAGAGAGCCAGGACCGCGCCGGAGCAGGCGAGCAGGGCGGCGACGCGTCGCGGATCCTCGAGAAAGGGCGATGCGCTCGGAAGCCAGCGGGCCGTGACCCGGCGACCCGCGACGAGGAGGCCCGCGAGTGCGGCGCTCGCCAGCAGGAGTGCGTGCGTCACCGGCATCGAGTAGCCCGTGAGCTCCCGGCCGAAGGTCGCGAGGCCCAGCAGACCGGCGCCCCCGATGACGCCCAGACCGAGGCTGCGATCGGCCACGACCACGGCGCTGGCCTCGAGCATCCCGAGCCCCTCGCTTCGAAGCCGGCCGACCCGGTAGATCTCGCCCGCGCCCATCGCGATGGAGGCGTTGAGGCCGGTCGCCTTCAGACAATCGGCGACCAGCCTGGGGTAGGGAACGTCCCGCTCCAGGGCGCGGACGAAGACGCGGACCCGCAGCGCCGAGAAGAGCAGGCCGCCCACGTAGAGTCCGAGCCCGATCGCATACCAGACGAGCGAGAGGGCTCCGATCGAAGCGAAGGTCCTCTGGACCAGCTCCCGTTGGCTCGCGAAGAAGAGACCGAGCGCGACGAGGCCAGCGATCCGGGCCAGGGTCGTGATTCGCAGACGGCGAGCCGGCGCAGGCGATCCGGAGACGACGGTCTCGGACACGGGCTAGCCGCTGCCGTTGCGGCGATGTCGGATCGTGACGAGCGAATCGGGTCCGTTCTGGCGCAGCGCGCGGACCATGTAGCTCCCGACGATGCCGAGTCCGATCAGCACGAAGCCGAAGAGGGAGGTGAGCAGCACGACGATCGTCGTGAAGCCGTCGACTCCGATCGCTCCACTCGCCCATCGGTAGAGCGAGAAGAGCGCGAAGCCGAAGCTTCCGATGGAAAGCAGCACGCCCGCCCCGCCGACCGCTCGCAGGGGCCAGTCCGAGTAGTCGATGACCATGCAGAGGAAGTAGGCGAGGAGGTCGCGAAAGCCGTAATTCGATCTCCCGACCGCCCGCGGGTCGTGCTCGACCTCCACGTTCGCGAAGCGAGGCGTGACGGCGAAGAGGAGGTATCCCACGACGGGATTCGAATGCCGGATCCGGGAGACCGCCTGGGCGACGTCCCTTCGGATCACGCGGAAGCTCGTGAGCGAGATGTTCGCGGGGATCCCGACCGTCCTCTCGGCGAGCCACTTGACGACCCGGGTGCCCATCCGGCGCACGAGTCCGTGCTTCTTGGCCCGGTATCGGCCGATGACGACGTCGGCGCCGGTCTCCTCGAGGGTCTCGACGAGTCGCCCGATCTCCTCCGGCCGATGCTGGAGATCGTCGTCCATCGTCACCACGTACTCGCCCTGACTCTGCGCGAGCCCGCAGAGGATCGCTCGCTGCTGTCCGTAGTTGCGCATCAGCTGGATGGCTCGAACGCGGGGCTCGGCTTCGGCGAAGCGCTCCAGCCGGCTCCAGGCGCCATCGGGAGAGCAGTCCTCGACGAAGACGATCTCCCATCGAGAGGTGATCTTCTCGAGAGATTCGTGCAGGCGCCGATAGAGCTCCTCGAGCGAGCCCGCCGAGCCGTAGACCGGGATCACGACCGAGAGGAGCGGGCGCTCCGCTGCCGGCGCGCCGATCGCCGGGTCCATCGGCTCAGTAGCCACCGAGAACGCTCTCGACACGCGGGATCAGCTCCTCTTCCGGCAGGCCATAGCGCTCGGCGAGGGCCCGGAGCTCTGCGTGTCCCGGATGCGGATCGTCGGGATCCAGGAATGTCAGGCTCCGGTCGCCCCGGATGCGACGGACCCAGGAGACGACGTCGTCGACGCGGACCGGGGAAGTCAGCCGATCGAGATCGGGGATGGAGGCGGACGGAAGGCTGATCTGGACCGGCGAGCGCGCCAGGGTCTCCGGGTCCGGACGCGTCAGGGCCGGCCCCGATACGTGGCCGTCTCGCCAGTCCCGATAGAGCATGTCCAGGAAGTTCAGGCCGGCGCGCCGATAGAAATCGATGCAGAGCCAGGGCCGGGCGTTGACCTCGATCACCTTCCAGACGCCGTCTTCGAGATCGCGGATGAACTCGATCATCAGGATCCCGCGCCAGGAGAGGGCCTGGACGACGCGCTCGGCGAGGGGAAGCAGCTCTTCGTGCCAGGCGAGCCGGAGCACGGTCGCGGTGCCGTAGGGGAAGGGCTGGATCTTCTCCTTGATCCCGGTCGCGGCCATGCGGATGCGATGGTCCCGGTCCGCGTAGAGGTAGAAGGGGATCTCCTCCTCGACCGAGGCGAAGGAGACCTTCTCCTGGACGACCAGCTCGAAGCCGTCCGCGATCTCTTCGTCCAGCCGCTCGACGAGCTCTGCCGGATCGTGGCACTCGATCGCCTTCAATCCCCCGTGTGACGCATAGAAGGTCTGGCCGTAATCCTTGGCGACCGGCTTGTAGACGCAGGGGTAGGAGATGCTCCGAGCGACGAAGTCGACGTCGACCGGCTTCAGGCACGCCAGGGTCCGGGGGATCGCCACGCCCGCGGCCTCGAGGAGGGTCGCCGCGGTGTCCTTGCGGACCGCGTCGATTCGCGGCGTGTCGAAGTCGACGCCTCCCGCGAGCCGGAAGTAGGGCGAGAGCGAGGTGGCGTGGTCCAGGAGGAACATCAGGTTCGTATCGCTGCTGGGCACGATCATCAGCCGTTCGCCCCACTCGGTCAGGAGCCGTCCCCCGAGCTCGACCATCGCCTCGCAGGCCTCGTCGGCCTGCTCGTAGGGGTTCGGGATACGGACGGGGTCCCCGATGACCTCCGACTCCTCGGAGTACCAGGGTCCCGATCCCTCCCAGTCGAAGACGACCGGAACGACGGGATGCCCGGCCGCGGCGCAGCCGCGGACGATCCCCAGGAAGCAGCAATCGTTGCTCCTCAAGACGACCATCGGCAGCCGCGGACGCTTCGCAGGCTCGCTCATCCTATCCCTCCACCCGCAAGGCGAGATGGAGGGGAAGATCCGCGAGCGGACCGAAGAGCTCCGGCCGCGCGTCGAGGTGGGCCTCGAGGACGCGCAGCTCGCGCAGGATCGGCATGCGTTCGAAGCCCGCGCTGGCGAGGGCGTCGAAATAGCTCTCGAGCGGCTTGTGGACGAGGTGCACGGGGAGCGCCCCGCCATCGATGCATTCGATGGCGCCGGAGTAGCGCTCGTCCTGCCCGGAGAAATAGCCCCCTCCTCGCGTGTCGAAGTAGAACGGCGGACGCTGCTCGCGCATGAAGGGCAGGCCGGGGTGCGGTACGGCGAAGACGAAGCGCCCGCCGGGCGCGAGGACGCGACGGACCTCGCGGAAGGCGCGCTCCATCTCCTCGCAGGTCACGTAGCTGAAGACGAAGACCGCCAGGACCAGGTCGAAGCGATCGGACTCCGTCTCCAGGCGGACGACGTTGCCCCGTCGATACCGGATTCCCAGGCGATCGATCTCCTCGCGCGCGCGCGCCTGCTCGACCATTCCGGTGGAGAGGTCGATCCCGAGGACCTCGTCGGCGCCGCGGAGCGCCATCTCCCTGCTGCAGTAGCCCTCGCCACAGCCGAGGTCGAGGACGCGCGCTCCCTTCACGTCGCCGCAGAGATCGAAGATCGCCGGCCTGCCCGTGAAGTCCGAGATGCTGCGGGGCTCGTTCCGGCTCCAGATCCCGGCATTCCGGTCGTAGAGCGCTTCAGTCTCCAAGGGATCCTCCCGCCGGAGCGTCCATCGCGCGGCTCAGCATGATGTCGAAGAAGGCCTTGCGCAGGTTCAACGCCGACCAGACGCCGAAGCGGAGGGCCTCGCGATTCTCGGCCTCCTGCGCGATGTCGATGCTGATGAGCCGGAGGTCCATCGCGTGGTCCCGGTCGCACTGCGCGTGGAGGGTGAAGAAGAAGTAGTCGTCTTCCCGCAGGCTCGTGTACTTGCGGATGCCCTCGAGCAGGTAGGTGTAGATCGTCGGCACGACGAACTCCGTGCCGATGCCGATCGCACCGATCGCGACTCCGACCCGGTCGGAGCGGCATTTCTGGAGGGCGAGGTCCCGCCAGACCTCGACGGTCGTCGCGGGCTTGTGCTCGGCGCGGTATCGGTCGTCCACGCCGATCGCCCGTTGGAAGCGCGCGAAGAGCTCCGTGTGCGGCATCCGGTCGAGCCGATCGCTCGACGGGTCGCCTCGCTCCTCCGCGAGGTTCTCGAGGAGCGTCTCTCGATGTCGCTCCGACTCGAGGTTCTCGATCACCGCGATCAGGTAGCTCGGGAACTCCCGGCTGTAGCAGGCGTACTGGAACGCGTAGTCGCGCAGCGAAGATTCGACGTCCGGGAGCGTTCCGGAGGCGATGCCCTCGAGAAAGGGATGATGGACCGCCGGGTGGTCGAGGGCCTCTCTCTCGAGGGCGTCGACGAACTCCGTCGGGTCCCCTCGCGTGATCAGCTCCCAGGATTCTCTCATGTTTCCTCCCCGAGCGATCGCCGGAGCGTGGCGCTCGAGCTGGAGCCCTACTCTTCGCAGAGCTCGATGACCGCCTCGACGACGCGTTCTGCCTGCTCGTTCGACAGCTCCGGATGGAGAGGGAGACGCACGAGGGTCTCGGCCGCCGAATCGGTGACACGGAGCGGCTCCGTCCGGCCGAGCCGCTCGAGGGCGTAGGGCGCGGAGTGGAGCGGCTGGAAGTGGAAGGTCGCGGAGATGCCGCGGGCGGCCAGCCCGGCGAGCAGATGGGCCCGAAGGCCCCGGGTGCGGGCGCGAAGGGCGTAGAGATGAGCGTTGTGTCCGGCCCAGGCGGGGATGAAGGGACGCGTGAGCAGCCCCTCCTTCTCGAGGCCTTCGAGCCCGGCGTGGTAGAGATTCCAGACGCGCTTGCGCTCCCGGGTGATCTCCTCGATCCGATCGAGCTGGGCGTCGAGCAACGCGGCGAGCACGTCGCTCAGGACGTAGCTGCCGCCCGGTCCGACCCAGGTGTAGCGGTCCAGCTCGCCGCGCATGAACGCGAGCAGATCACTGGCGAAGCACTCGATCCCCGAGACCAGCGCGCGCTCGGGTTCGACGTCATCGACACGAACGAAGCAGCACGCGCTCGGCTCGTAGTGCAGGACCACCCGCG
>CAYXLY010000127.1:0-10895 GCA_964466005.1 uncultured Spirochaetaceae bacterium
GGAGGGCTGGGCGATCGGGAGATCGTGCGGGCGGTCGAGACGGGAGCGCTCGCGCCGGAGGACCTCGACCGCGCGGTGGCCCGAGTGCTCGAACTGATCCTCGCGGCTCGCTCGTCGGCGTCCGCGCCGCCTCCGCCGCCGTCCCGGGTCGCGGATCATCACGCGCTGGCGCGCGAGGCGGCCACCGAGGCCTGCGTGCTGCTGAAGAACGACGGGCCGCTCCTGCCCCTGGAAGGCCGCCGCTCACTCGCCGTGATCGGCGCTCTCGCGGTCGAGCCGCGCTATCAGGGAAGCGGCAGCTCGCTGATCCGACCGACCCGTCTCGAGCGCCCCCTCGACTGCCTCATCGAGCGTGCGGGGGCCGAATGTGCGGTGCGATGGGCGGAGGGCTACCCGATCTCGGGAGGCAACACGACCGAGCGGATCCGGGAGGCCCTCGCGGCGGCGAGCGAATGCGAGGCGGTCGTGCTGGTCGCGGGGCTCACGCCCGAGTCCGAGTCCGAGGGCTTCGATCGCCGGGATCTGCGTCTTCCCGCCTCCCAGCTCGAGCTGATCGAGGCCCTCGCCCCCGTCTACCCGAAGCTGGTCGTCGTGCTGCAGAACGGCGCGCCGATCGAGCTTCCCTTCGCGGACGACGTGCCGGCGCTGCTCGAGGCCCATCTCGGCGGCCAGGCCGGGGCCTCGGCGCTGACGCGGGTGCTCTTCGGCGACGACGAGCCGAGCGGCCGACTGGCCGAGACCTTCCCGCTCGCGATCGAGGACGTGCCGAGTCAGCCCTGGTTTCCCGGAGAGCTCCGTCAGTCCCAGTATCGCGAGGGCATCTGGGTCGGGTATCGCTACTTCGACACGGCCGGCGTCCCCGTCCGCTTTCCCTTCGGCCACGGCCTGTCGTACACGCGCTTCGAGTACGAAGCGCTCCATCTCGAAGGACCGTCCGACGGGGCCTCCGACGACGCGCGCCATCGGCTTCGCGAGGACGACTCGCTCGCCCTCACGCTCACGCTCGGCAATGTCGGCGAGCGCGCCGGAGCCGAGGTCGTGCAGGTCTACGTCGGACAGCGGAACGCCTCGGCTCCGCGGCCTCGGCGCGAGCTGCGGGCCTTCGCGAAGGTCCGGCTCGAGCCGGGCGAATCGACGCGGGTGGCCTTCGATCTCGACTGGCGGGCCTTCGCGAGATGGAGCGTCGAGGCGCATCGCTGGATCGTGGAGGCGGACGAGTACGAGATCTCCGTGGGCGCCTCGGTCGCCGACATCCGACTGCGCGAGTGCGTCTTCATCGACGGCGGAACACCGCTCGGCGCCCGCGACCCCGCGCTCTCCGCCTACTTCGAGCCCCGCGACCGCGCCTTCGACGACGCCTCGTTCTCGGCCCTTCTGCGCCATCCGATCCCCGAGCCCCTGCCACGAAGACCCTATCAGCTCAACTCGACGCTGCTCGAGGTCCGCGACTCGCATCTCGGCAGCCTGCTCCGACAGGCCGTCCTCGCCGCCGTGCGCCAGAGCTTCGGCGAGGACGACGCCCTGTCGCGACGCCTCGCCGAGGCGATCGTCGACCAGATGCCGCTGCGGATGGTCGTCCGACAGAGCGGGGGTCGCATCTCCCCCCGCCTGATGCGCAGACTCATTCACGCCATGAACGGCGATTGGCGGAAGCTACTCTCGGATGCGCCGGTGGCGAGTCGTTAGAGACCCTCGAGCCGTGATGGCGGGAGCGGAGAGTTCGATGCAGCTCCATCGTGCGCAGGAGAGGGGACGGAGCCGGCTCGACTGGCTGGACAGCGCCCACAGCTTCTCCTTCGGCGCGTACCGCAACGCCGCCCGGATGGGCTGGGGTCCTCTGCGCGTGCTCAACGACGATCGCGTCGCGCCCGGGGCCGGCTTCGGGCCCCACGGACATCGCGACATGGAGATCCTGACCTGGGTGCTCTCGGGCGAGCTCGAGCACCGCGACGATCGGGGCGGCCACGCCCGTCTGCCGGCCGGCACCTTCCAACGGATGCGGGCCGGTCGCGGCATCGTCCACTCGGAGATGAACGCCTCGGCGACCGAGCGCGTGCGCTTCCTGCAGATCTGGCTGGAGCCCCGCGTCCTGGGCCTCGCGCCGGATCATCGCGAGTGGCGGCCCGCGACCGGCGGCGAGGCCGCCGAGAAAAAGAAGGAGGAGGAGGAGGAGGTCCGCCTCATCGCTTCGGGACGCTCGAGCGACGCGCCTCTCGACCTGGCCGCGGACGCCGAGGTCGTGCATCTGCGCCTCGCGGCCGGGCGGGCGCGCACGGTCCTCGAAGGCATGCCCTCCCGACGCGGCTATCTCCATCTCGTCCGCGGTGCGCTCGAGGCCCGCGGCGCCGATGCGCACGTATCGCTCGCGCCGGGCGACGCACTCGCCTGGCAGGGACACGGCGTCGAGCTGACCGCCGCGGCCGACAGCGAGGCGTTGCTCTTCGATCTCGCCTGAACGTGAACGACCCCGATCCGAGCCCCAGGCCGGTCGCGCCGACCGGATCCAGACAGGAGAACTCACCATGACCGAGTCCAGTCCGTCCCCCGCCGCCGAGATCCAGGCCGTGCTCCGGGATCGCTTCAGCCCCTACGCCTTCTCTTCCGAGCCGGTGGCCGACGCCGACCTGCGCGCGCTCTTCGAGTCGGCGCGCTGGGCCGCGTCCTCCTACAACGAGCAGCCCTGGCGTTATGTCGTCGCCCGGCGAGCGGACGGCGCGGCGTGGGAGGGCGTGCTCGCCTGCCTGGTCGAGGCGAACCAGGCCTGGGCGAAGGCCGCGCCGGTCCTCGCGCTCGGCATCGTCTCGACCCGCTTCGATCGCAACGACAAGCCGAATGCCGCCGCCGAGCACGACCTCGGCGCCGCCAGCGCGCAGCTCACGGCCGAGGCGACCCGGCGCGGACTCGTGGTCCACCAGATGATCGGCATCGACCCGGAGCGCGCCGCCCGGACCTTCTCCCTGCCCGACGGCTACCGGGCGCTGACGGCGCTCGCGATCGGGCGCGTCGCCGCACCCGAGGATCCGATCGACGCGGGTCTCCGCGAGCGGGACGCGCGCCCGCGCGAGCGCCGCACGCTGGCGGGCACGGTCTTCACCGGCGGCTGGGCCGAGCCGGCGCCCTGGCTCGAGCCCGGGTGAGGGGCCTGCAGAAGAGACACGGCCCGTCGCCATTGGCCGCTTCGGGCTTCCTCGCGGGCTGACCGGGCCGCTCGGGCTGCGAGCCGCGCGGGCTGCTCGGACTGCTCGGGCCAGGCCATGCGATACCGTGCGCTGCGACTAATGCGCAGCGAAGGATCGTCCGCGCAGCGCGTCGCGGAGCGCGTCGAGGCAGGCGCGCAGCCGGGTCGAGACGAGCCGACGGTCCGGATAGACGAGGCTCACCGGGACGGGCGCCGGAGCCGCCTCTGCGAGCACCACGCGCAGGCGACCCGACCGCACGAAGGGCGCCGCCTGATACGAGAGGAACTGGCCGAAGCCGAGTCCCGCCGCACAGGCCTCGAGCGCCGAGGTCGCGTGGTTCGAGCGGAAGCGGCCCTCGATCGGGACCGTCCGATCGCGCCCTTCCGCGGCGAAGCGCCAGACGCCTCCGGTCGACATGCCGGAGAAGACGACGCAGGGCAGCTTCGTCAGCTGCTCGGGCGCCGTCGGCTCGCCAACGCGATCGAGCAGCGAGGGGCTCGCGACGATCACCCGCTGCACGCTGCCGACCGGGATCGCCACCATCGACGAGTCGGCGAGCGGCGCCAGACGAACGCCCGCGTCGAGGCCCTCCTCGACGAGATCGACCACGCGGTCGAGCAGCACGAGGTCCACCGAAACCCTCGGATGCCGCTCGGCGAAGGCCACCAGCGCCGGAGCGACATGCATCCGGCCGAATCGCACCGGCGCGGTGATCCGCAGCGCGCCGGCGGGCTCCGACTGCCCGGCCGTCATCGCCGACTCCGCCTCCTCGACGTCGGCCAGGATGCGCCGGGCTCGCGCCAGGAAGTCGCGTCCCTCCGGCGTGAGCGCCATCCGGCGCGTCGTGCGGGTCAGCAGGCGGACGCCGAGATGCTCCTCGAGGCGGGCGAGGATCCGGACCACGCTGGGCAGGGATCTCCCGAGCGACTCCGCAGCATGGGTGAGGCTGCCGCGATCGACGATCTCGACGAAGACCCGCATCCCGATCAGCTTGTCCACGCGAGCCGGCCTCCTCAATTACTCCATTTATTTGACTATTCATATCAATTTTCGCTCATTTATCCATCCATATTCGACCGGTAGCCTGCCTTCGTCGCGGTCCGGAGCCGCGGCATCCACGAGGAGACCGATCATGTCCGAGACCCCGACTCCCGCTCGCACCCGAGGCATCCACCACGCAGGCCTCACCGTCCCCGACCTCGCCCGCACCCAGCGCTTCTTCGAGGAGACCCTCGGGTTCCGCTCCGTCGGCGGCGACGCCTCCTACCCCTCCGTCTTCCTGAGCGACGGCCGCGTGATGGTGACCCTCTGGCAGGCCGCGGACCCCGAGCGGGCCCGCCCCTTCGATCGACGCCAGAACGTCGGTCTCCACCATCTCGCGCTGCAGGTGGAAGACGCCGAGGCCCTCAGCGAGCTGCACGCGGAGCTCGTCCGGCGCGGCGACGTCGAGATCGAGTTCGCGCCGGAGCCGCTCGGCGGGGGTCCCACCCGCCATCTGATGTGCGCGATCCCGGGCGGCGTGCGGATCGAGCTCATCGCTCCGGCGGCGGGCTGAGCGATGGCCCACTCCGATGCAGCGACCGCCTCCCCCTTCCACGAAGGCGAGCGCGCCGTCCACCGCCGACTCGGAGTCGAGGCGGTCGAGAGCTGGGCACGCCAGGTCGTCCGTAACTTCCTCCCCGAGCAGCACCGCGCCTTCCACACCGCCCAGCCCTTCCTCGTCGCCGCCGCTCGCGACGAGGAAGGGCGCCCCTGGGCCACGGTCCTCGCCGGAGAGGAAGGCTTCGTCCGCTCCCCGGATCCCCGGACGCTTCACATCGACGCGCGCCCCGTCGCCGGCGACGCCCTCGAAGGCGCGCTGCGACCCGGCTGCGACCTCGGTCTGCTGGGCATCGAGCTCTACACCCGCCGACGCAATCGGGTGAACGGACGTCTGGTCCCCCGCGCCGAAGCGGTCGCGGGCATGGACGCGATCCCCGACGCCAGCGCGGGAGCGATCGCCGGCGCGGATGCCGACACGAATGTCGGCGCGCTCGTCTTCCGGGTCGACCAGAGCTTCGGCAACTGTCCGCAGCACATCTCTCCGCGTCGCTGGTCGCGCATCGCCGAACGCTCCTCGCCCCGTGCGACGCGCGGCTCGGCGCTCACGCCCGAGCAGACCCGCTGGATCGCCGAGGCCGACACCTTCTTCTCGGCGACCGGCCACCGGGGAGCGGGCGACGACCCCGCCTTCGGCATGGATGCGTCCCATCGCGGGGGTCCCCGCGGATTCGTCCGGGTCCCGAGCGCCGGACGTCTGGTCTTCCCGGACTATGCCGGCAACGACCACTTCAACACGATCGGCAACCTGGTCGTCGATTCCCGGATCGGCCTGCTCTTCGTCGACTTCGAGACCGGCAGCCTGCTACAGCTCAGCGGTCGGGCCCGAATCCACTGGGACGGCCCCCTGGTCGCCGGACTGCCGGACGCCCGCCGCGCGGTCGAGGTCGAGATCGAAGCGGTGGTCGAGATCCGGGAAGCGCTCGGGCTGCGCTGGACGCTGGACGCCGAGCCGGCCCGCGAGCTCGAGGTCTTCGACAAGGTCCGGGAGAGCCGCGACGTCGTGTCCTTCCATCTTCGGGACGCGAGCGGCGCTCCCCTCCCCGCCTATCAGCCGGGCCAGCACCTCCCGATCGAGCTGGCCGACGACGCCGGCGGGGATCCGATCCGACGGACCTACTCGCTGTCCGCAGCGCCGCATCCCGGCCACTACCGAATCAGCGTGAAGCGCGAGCCCCTCGGCCGGGCGTCGCGTCGCCTCCACGATCGGACCGGGATCGGCGACCGCCTGCGCGCCGCCGAGCCGGCCGGCGACTTCGTGCTGCCCGAGGATCCCGAGGCGCCGATCGCCCTGGTGAGCGCCGGCGTCGGAGTCACACCGCTGCTCGCAATGCTGCACGCGCTCGCCGAGCGCCCGGCATCCGGACCCGCACCGGTATCGGTATCGGCACCGACTTCGGAATCGGCATCGGCATCGGCATCGGCATCCGGATCAGTGTCCGCGTCCGCGCTGATATCTCCGCCTGAGGCGCGCACGGCGCCGCTTCGTCCGGCGCCGATCTGGTGGCGCCACGGCGCGCGCGACGGCTCGACGCATCCCTTCCGCGAGGAGATCCGTAGACTCGCTGACCTCCTGCCGGAGCTCGACGTGCGGGTCCTCTACAGCCGCCCGTCGCCGACGGATCGCCCGGGCATCGACTACGACCGCCGCGGCCGGCTCGACCTCGAGGATCTCGCCCCCGCCCTCGCCGACCCGCGAACCCGCTACCTGCTCTGCGGCCCGCCCTCCTTCATGGCCGACCTCGCCGCGGCGCTCGCCGCCCGCGGCGTTCCGTCCGAGCGGATCCACGTCGAGAGCTTCGGGGCGGCTGCGAGGCCGGGCGCTGCCCAAGACGGAACTGGATAGCCCCATTCTGGTCTACTTGTCCGGAACGCCCCTATCGGCGGTGCCGGAATCGCAGCTCGGATCGACTTCCACAGGGTCGGAGCGCAAGACGAACGAATCTTCAATGGATCTATGGCCCGAAGGCCGTGGAAACCGGCCGCGCAGAGTTCCAAGGATTGGGACGGCTATCAACTTCAATGGAGCCGCGGCCGGAAGATCAACGAAGGCTGGGCTGCCCCCCCAGCGCCCCCACCGCCACCAGGATCCACTCCCGCAGCAGCGCCGCCAGGCCGTCGTCGCCGGCGAGAGGGGCGAGGCCGAGGTAGATCACGCCGGCGCCGCAGAGGGCGAGCACGAGCTGCTCGTTGGTGAGGGCGCGGCTGGCGTCCCGGCGGATCTCGACCGGGCGCAGCATCGCCAGCAGGGGGCGGCCGACCGCGGCGAGGGCCAGGACGGTCGCGACGAGGCCGACGACGAGGAGGCCACGATGGCCGCCGTGCTCGACGGCCGCCAGGATCTGAAGACGGGCGACGAAGCCGATCGTCCCCGGGAAGCCGGCCAGCGAGAGCAGGAAGAGCGCCAGCAGCGCGGCCCGCAGCGGGCTCCACTTCATCATGCCCGACAGATCGCCGACGTGCTCGCAGGCGCGCTCGTGATGGCTCAGCGACGAGAGCAGCGCCAGCACGCCCGCCGCCGAGAGCGAGGCCGCGAGCAGCGCGAAGAGCAGCGCGCTCGCGCCGTCGCCCCTCGCCTCGACGAGCGCCAGCGCGAAGAAGCCCGCCTGACCGACGCCGAGCCAGCCGAGCAGCCGGCGCAGACCGACCTGGACGAGCGCCATCGCATGCCCCCAGATCAGCCCCAGAGCGCCCAGGCTGCCCAGCAGCGTCGCCACGCGATCGGTGATCGTCGTCTCGATCGTCCCGTCGAAGGGGGCCAGCCCGTGGACCATCCGCAAGAGCACGACGAAGGAGGTCGCCTGCACGGCGGTGGCGATATGCGTGGTGACGAAGCTCGCGGCGCCCTCGTGGACGTCGGGCGACCAGGGATGGAAGGGCGCGACGACCGAGCGCGCCAGCAGGCCGGCGAGCACGAGCGCGATCCCGACCTCGAGCAGCAGCGGGCGGGTCGTCGAGAGCGCGCCGAGCGCCTCCCAATCGAGTCGCCCCGTCGCCCCGAAGACGAAGGCGAGGCCCAGCGCGAAGAGGAGGCTCGCCAGCCCGTGGGCATAGAAGAGCTTCAGGCTCGACTCGCTCGAGGACAGACGCCGCGAGTCGAGCGCGATCAACGCGACCAGCGGTAGCCATCCGAGCTCGAACCCGATCCAGACCACCAACAGGTCCTGCCCGAGCAGCGCGGCGCCCAGCCCCGTGATCGACAGCAGGAGCAGCGCGAGGGGCTCGGCCGGTCGCGAGCGGGCCATCCCGAAATGCGTGAGCGCGAGGCTCACGACCAGCAGGCCGAACGCGCTCAGGAAGCCGAGCCCGAGGCGGCCCAGCGCATCGAGTCGGAGGCCCGTGCCGAGCGCGAGATCCCGGGGCCCCGCGCCCGGCGGCGCCGTCCCGACCGCTCCGCCCGATCCGTCGAGGCCGTCCCGCGCGCCCATTCCGCCCGCTCCGTCGATCGCGTCCAGACCGCCCGTCGCCCCGACTCCGCTCGCCGCGCCGGCTCCGTCCGGCCCGCCGATCGCGTCCATCGACGCGCCAGGCAGCACGATCCAGACCGCCGCCAGGAAGAGCGCCGCGACCGCCCCCATCCGGATGCCCGCCAGCGCGTCGGCGCGATGCGGCGCCGGGTCCCCGGATCGGGACCTCGCGCCGAGGTCGATCGCGAGGATCACGAGCGCACCGAGCGCGGGCAGCAGCACCGCCAACAGCGCGGGATCGAGGCCGGGGCTCATCGCTCCGCCTCCAGCCCGTCCGCCCCGAGCGACGCGATCCTCGCCTCCATCGGGAGCGTCCCTGCCGCGCCCGCCGTCTCTGCCGTGCCTGCCGTGCCTGCCGTACCCGCCGCCCCGCCCAGCACGACCCGGCTCTCGCCCTTCGCGTCGGGGATCTCGCGCGCGTCGCCCCCGCGATCCATCTGGAAGAGGATCTCGAGCACGGCGGGCTCGACCCGTCGCAGCAGCGGATTCGGATAGAGGCCGATCCAGAGGATCGGTAGGGTCAGCGCGAGCAGGACGGCCCGCTCGACCCGATCGAGGTCGATGAGACCGCGATTCGCCGCCTCCTCGACCGGCCCGAGGAAGACGCGGCGATGCACCCAGAAGAGATAGGAGGCCGCCACGACCATCGCCACGAGCACCACCAGCGAGAGCTCGCGGCGCGTCTCGAAGCTGCCGAGCAGCACGAAGAGATCGCCCACGAAGCCACCGAGCGGCGGCAGGCCCATCAACGAGAGCACCATGAAGCCGAAGAAGAAGGCGCAGACCGGCATCGGCTTCGCGAGCCCGCCGAAGGCCGCGACCTCGGTCGTCTGCCGGCGCGCCGCGAGGAAGCCGACCAGCAGGAAGAGCCCGGCCGCCGCGAGGCCGTGCGTGAGCAGCTGCACGACGGCGCCCGTCATGCCCTGCACGGTGAGCGTCGAGATCCCGAAGAGCGCGAAGGCCGCATGGCCGACTCCGGCGTAGGCGACGAGGCGCTTCAGCTCCTTCTGAACCAACGCCACCAGCGAGGCATAGACGAGCGCCCCGATCCCCACGAGCGAGAGGACCGGCCCCGCCGTGGTCGCCGCCTCGGGAAAGAGCGGCAGCGCGAAGCGCAGCAGCCCGACGGCGGCGATCTGGACGAAGCCCGTCGCGATCAGGACCGAGAGCCCGGCGGGCGAGGCCGCGTGCGCGGCGGGCAGCCAGAAATGAAGCGGGGCCAGCGGCAGACGCGAGGCGAGCGCCACGACCAGCACGACGAAGAGCAGCATCTGCTCGCCGGCCGGGATCTCGAGATCGAGCAGCGTCTCGGGCCGACCGGGCGTGGGCATCAGGTCGAGGGTCGCCGTCCCGAGCTGCTCGATGCCGAGCTCTCTCGCGGCCAGCGCGACGAAGAGCAGCCCGACCAGGCCGATCGACTCCGTGGTCCAGACGCGCGACGCCGCGCGCGCGCGGCCGATGCCGCCCCAGCGCCCCATCCAGAGCAGGATCGGGACGAGGCCCAGCGCCCAGAAGAAGGCGAAGGCGAGCAGGTTGGCCGAGGCGAGGGCGCCCAGCAGGCTCGACTCGAGGACCAGGCAGGCGAAGACCCAGCTCCGCACGGACTCCTTCACCTCCCGGGCCGAGACCGTCATCGCCAGCGGGACGAGGCCCGCCGTCGAGAGCAGGAAGACGAGCGAGATGCCGTCGACGGCGAGCGCGAGATGCGCGCCGAGCGGATCGGCCCCCGCGAGCGACTCGACCTGCTGCAGCCCGAGGCGCTCGACGTCGAAGTCCAGCCCGAGAAAGACGAAAGCGATCGCGAAGTCGAGGACCGCCGTGGCCCAGCCGATCACGCGCCAGGCGACCTCGGGCAGGCTCCGCAGGCCCAGCACCGTGAGCGAGGTCTCGCTGATCGCGAGAACGAGGGCCACCGTCGCCGGCAGCGCGACGACGATCGAGAGCCAGTGGCCCGTCCAGTCCGCCATCGCTCAGCCCACCATCCAGGTCACCAGTACGACCACCGTGAGCAGCCCCAGGAGCATGTAGCTCTGGAGCCGCCCGTTCTGCAGCCTGCGCAGGCCGCTCCAGACCGCGCGCCGCAGGAGCCCCGATCCGCCGGAGACGACGACCCGGTCGATCAGCCGCTGCTCGACGCCGCCGACCAGGGCCTGGCTCGAGACGATCCGCAGCGGGCGGACGAGGAGGACCCAGTAGAGCCGATCGAAGAAGAACATCTCGCGCATCGCGCCGAGCGCGAGCAGCAGGACCGGTCGCTTCGGCTCGCCGCGATATCCCTGCCGCGCATGACGCCAGGCGGCGAGCCCGAGCCCCAGACCCAGGCTCGCGAACAACATCGAGAGCAGCCGGATCCGCTCGGCGCCCTCGAGCCGCGGGTCCGGCTGGCCCGTGAGCGTCCCGGCCAGGAAGCGCCCCACCGAGTCGACGGCCTCGATGCCCCAGAGATCGCCCCAGAACTGGGAGGGCGTCAGCAGACCCGCGAAGGCCGTCATCACCGCCAGCCCCGTCAGGCTGTGCTGGGTCCAGCCGGTGGGGTCCTGGAGGCTGGGCTCGATGCGCCCGCCCGGCCGGACGTTGCCCCAGAAGATCAGGAAGAAGGCGCGACCGTAGGCGAAGGCCAGCCCGGCGAGGCTCGCGAGCGCGATCGCCA
>CAYXLY010000128.1:0-10893 GCA_964466005.1 uncultured Spirochaetaceae bacterium
ACCGCCTGCCGACCGGCCAGCAGTCCGGCCTTGCCCAGTACCCACACGCCATCACAGACTCCGACGAGTGTTGCCCCCTTGTCGGCCTGTGCTCGCACCCAGTCGAGCAGGGCGGGATCGTCGCTGTGATGGACCGCGGGAACGACGACGTAGTCGGCGCCGTCGGGAAAGCGCGCATCGAACTCCGCGATCGTCGCACGCGGCTGCAGGCGCAACGCCGGAAAGAGCTGGACGGGGCCGGGGCGCGTCGCCAGCGCATGGACCTCCGCCACGTCCGAGGCGGCCAGCACGCCATGGGGGACCACGTAGTCGGTCAGCTCGGTGAAACGGTTCTCGGCCACGATGGCGATCACCGGCCGGGTCCGGCCCAGTCGGGGCTCGTAGGGCGGCAGCGCTCCCGCACCGGGCTCGTCCGGCGAGCCGGACATGTCGGGCGAGCTGGATCCGCTCGCGACGGCGCGCGGGCCCGTTCCCTGCTCCGCAGCGAGAGGAGCGGCCGGTAGAGCCACGACCATCAGAGTGGCGAGAACGCCGAAGGCGCTGCTCGATCGCGTCGTCCGTCCGACTCGATTTCGACCCGGGGCGGCGTGGATGCCCATCGAGCCGCCTCGATGGATCATGACCTGGGGACCAGCCACGCCATCGACTGCGCGAGCACGGCAGCACCGTCCTCCTCGACGCAGCGGCCGTGCGCCAGCACGATTCGCTCCGGAGCCCACTCGAGCACGGCCTCCATGCTCCTCCGGGCGACGCGGCGGTCCGTCATCAGGACGTATTTCACGAGGCGCGGACAGGCGGTCCGCTTCCAGGCTCCCTCGAGACGCATCGCGACCTGGAAGCCGAGACCCCCTTCGTGCGCGTCCATCAGCAGGTCGGTACACACGAGCGTGTCGCTGGCGCGATGCAGGAATACCGTCTCGGCCATGCGGTCGATGCCCGCCAGATGGACCGCATCGATGGCGTCGCTCCAGGGCACGGGGTCACGTCCGAGCACGCAGTCGAGCTTCGTCGCGCCGCCCTCGAGCTTGGGAGGCGCGGACACGGATGCTTCGGGATACCGCGCGGCGGCCGCATGCAGATGCGAGTCGTGGAAGTTGCTCGGCGTCACGACATGTGCGACCTCGCCGAGCGACGCGATCTCGGCGGCCAGTGCATCGTCGATGGGCCCCGGCGCGTGCATCCACAGCGTGCCGTCTGGCAGCCGCGCGAGCGTCATGCGGGTCGGGAATGCGATCCCCAGGAAGGGCTGGATGAAGTCGTGAGTCCAGACACCGGGCGCACGTTCGATGAGCATGCTCTCCTCCAGGACGCGATGGGCTCAGAGACGGCTGGCCAGGTACTCCAGCGTGCGCGCCTCGGCTCCCTCCTCGGCGGGCACGATCGCCGCGTCGAAGTCCGTCACCCCGATGTCGCGAAGCCGATCGAGGGCGCCGTCGAGCGTCTTTTCGTCACCCACGAGCGCGATGTCACCAGGGCCCGCCGCGCCCTCCTTGTCGAGCATCGCGCGGTAGCTCGGCAGCTGGCCGTAGATGACGAGCTGCTGGGCGATCTTCTCGCGCACGGCCTCGGCGTCGTGGGTCAACACGATCGGCAGCCCTGCGACGACGCGCGCCGAGGGATTACCCGCCGCCTCGGCGGCCTCGCGAAGCTTCGGCACGACATGACTCTCGATGGTGTCGGGTCCGGTCATCCAGAGAATGGTCCCGGCCGAGCTCTCGCCCGCGATCCGCAGCATGTGGTCACCGAGCGCGGCGATGAGCACGGGCGTGGACGACGCGCCGGGCACGTCGAGGGCGAGATTCACGCGGTACTCCTCGCCTTCGAACTCCGCCTTCGCGCCGCACAGCAGGGGACCGAGCACCGCCAGGTACTCGCGCATGTGCTTCGCCCGCCGCGCATAGGAGAGACCGTACATGCCCTCGATCACCATCTGATGAGAGAGTCCGATGCCCAGGGCGAAGCGGCCGCTGCAGGCGGCCTGGGTCGTGAGGGCCTGCTGCGCCAGGGCCGCGGGATGCCGCGGATAGGTCGGCACCACCGCCGTCCCGAGCTCGATCCGCTCCGTCTCGCGCCCGATCACGGCCGCCGTCCCGATCGCGTCGAGACCGAAGATGTTCGGCATCCACATCGTGTCGAAGCCCCGGGCCTCGAGGTCCTTCGCCCGGGCGACCAGGGCATCGATCCCGCTGGGCCCGCCCGTCGCTCCCGCCATGATTCCGATTCGCATGCTGATGGACTCCTTCTCTCTGATCGTCGTCGATCTTCGTCGATTCTGGTCTTCGCGCCCGGCCCTCTGCACGCTGCGCGTCTGCATCGCCGGCAGGCCACCCGCCGAGCCGGCTCAGCGCGTGCGTTCCCGGATCAGGATCTCCTGGGCCACGGTCGCGAGGTGGACACCGCCCCGATCGTAGAGCTGACCGATCGAGAGTCCGCGGGCGCCCACGACGCCGTGGCTCCGGAAGTCGTGGAGGATCCAGTCGTCGTGGCGACCGGGCCGGTGGAACCAGATCGCGTGGTCGAGGCTCGCGCCGACGAAGGCCGCGTCATAGGCGCCCGGGTCGTCGGTCGGGGTCGCCTGGAGGGGATGGGATCGGCTCGCCGCCTCCGTCGGCACGTCGTCGGAGGCGTAGGCCAGCGCGCAGGACTGGGTGATCGCGTCGGGCGAGAGGGGCCCGACCACCCGAAGCCAGTAGGCGGATCGGGCTCCCTCGGTCGGGATCAGCCGGCGCTCGAGGATCTCGCTCCAGCTCGAGGAGGGCAGGTCCTCGGGCCGCGGAAGGCCTTCGGGCATCCGTCCCTCCTGGACGTCCGCCTGGTCCTCGGGCGTCTGGAAGGACGCGGAGAGGTTCAGGATCGGGCCGATCGACTGGCGGGCGACCACTCGGCGCGTGACGAAGGAGCGTCCGTTCCGGATCCGATCGACCTCGAAGCGGATCGGCTCGTCGAAGTCGCCGCCCCGGATGAAGTAGGCGTGCAGGGAGTGGACCCGATGATCCGCGTCGACCGTCGCCGAGGCCGCGCGCAGCGCCTGGGCGACGACCTGCCCGCCATAGACGCGGCCCCAGGGATAGGCGGGGCCGATCCCGACGAAGACGTCGGGGCCATGGGGCTCGAGCTCGATCAGGGTCGCGAAGTCGGTGACGTCGAAGGACATTTCGGGCGAGCATAGCTGGCCCCCGCCTGGTGGCCGGAGTTCTTCCCGAGATCGATCCGGGCCCGCGGCGGGGCTGGCACCGTCCGGGAGGCACCGCGCGGGAGAGGAATCTAGACCGCCGAGGCGCCGCGCTCACCCGTCCGGATCCGGACCGCCTCGCCCAGGGGCAGGACGAAGATCTTGCCGTCGCCGATCTTGCCGGTGTTGGCCGCGCCCACGACGGCCTCGATGACGGCCTCGACGAGCTCGTCCGCTACGACGATCTCGAGCTTGATCTTCGGGATGAAGTCGACGACGTACTCCGCTCCGCGGTAGAGCTCCGTATGGCCCTTCTGACGGCCGAAGCCCTACACCTCCGTCACGGTCAGCCCCTCGACGCCGATGCCGCTCAGAGCCTCCTTGACCTCGTCGAGCTTGAAGGGCTTGATGATGGCCTCGATCTTCTTCATGGACTGAGTGCTCCGTGCTGGCGTCCTGTCCTGCGTCCCCCGTTCCGAGCGGGGCGTCGGGGGGCTGCGCTCGGCGCGCGACCCGAGAACCCGATCCGCACGGTACCACAACCGCGATCCTTCGAGCCGCTCCCGCGCTCGGCGTCGGATCAGCATCGCGAGCATGACTCGCCCGCGCTTCCGGGCCTCCGTCCTCGGCCTCACACCCGCCCGAGCCACGCGACCTTCCATGCGCGCTCCCGCGGTCGTCGCGTTCCCCTGTCCCTGGCCCGGGCTCTACCGCTACCGCTGGCGCTGGCCCTCCCGCTGGCGCTAGCGCTGGCGCTGCCCCTCCCCCTGCCCCTGCCCCTGCCCTCGAGCAGACGGGCTGATTCATGCACAGGACTGCAGCACGCCATGCCTTCGAATCGAGCAGGCCTCCGAAGCCGACTCGGAGCCGGTCTCCGCCGTCGCCGGATCCTTCGCAGCGGACTGCCTTCAGACTGCCTCTGATCCCACGACAGCCTCGCGGCTCGACCCGAGGGAGGGGTCCAGCGAGAGGCGGCTGCTCGGAACGACCCTTGCAGTGCCTCGTCCTACTCCGCGAAAGGCGCCTCCGCAGATCGCGGAAGGGTCGGGATTGCCCCGACCCGGTAGCGGACTGGATCGCAGATCTGCCCCAGGAAGCCCCATGACCATGTCTCAACCCTCACGAGCAGAGAACCCACCTATGGACATCAATGGCAGCAGCGGCAGTGCCAACACCGCCTTCGATCACGTCGATGAGTTCGCTCGCTTCCTTCGGGACGCGGCCAGCAATGGCCAGAGCGACGAGCGTCCGCAAACGCTCAAGGCGTGGCTCGATCTCGCAGAGGCCTACCGCATCACCCAGGCTCTTCGCGAATGCAACGGGAATCGCTCGGCGGCCGCTCGGCTGCTGGGCATCGGTCGTCGCACCCTCTACGCGAAGATGGACAAGCTCGGCATCACCGCGACCTGGCGGATGAGCTAGCCCGACCCGACCGAGCCTCGCATCCGGATCCCATCCGGATGCGCGGGCCTCGGCCCGGTCGCGATCCGCACGACGGATCCGATCCTCCCGGCGCGAGCCGGCCCCACCGACCCGACCGTACCCACCGTACCTGCCGAATTCGGGCAGCCCGAGCGCTGCTCCCCGCCCGGACGGGACCCGAGACGAGAAGAGGGCGCGACGTCGTGAGACGCCGCGCCCTCTCGCTTTTCAGAACCGTTTCCAGGACGTTCGAGAACGATTGGACCCGGGGCCTAGAACTCGAAGTACATCTCCGCCAGGGCGACGAGCTGCTCGTCGTCGCCGCTGGTGAAGGTCTGGACGTCGTCCTCGAGGTACTTGTCGTAGCGGACCTCGCCCCGGATCACGATGCCCTCGACCAGCGTGTGATCGACGGTGGCCGTCGCGGTCACGAGCTCTCCGTCGTCGCTGGCGCCGAGAAAGTCGTCCTCGAAGAAGAGGTACTCGAGTCGGCTCGAGATTCCCGTCGAGTCCGTCAGGGCGAAGCGCTGGGCCCAGGAGATGCCGTAGGCGTTGCCTTCACCGACCACGTCGTCGCCGAAGCTCGTGACCCAGTCGAAGTTCAGCCAGGTGGAGTAGTTGTCCGTCGGATCGAGCGAAGCGTAGACGTCGAACACCGAGGTGTTGCAATCATCCGTGCTGGCGCCGGAGCTGCAGGCCAGCTGGTCCTCGCCCACGATCGCACCCACGTTGAGCCCCCAGATGTCTCCGCCGAACTGGAGCTGACCGTAGTACGCCTTGTCCCGGTCGGTACTGATGTTCGTATCGTCGTAGACCTCGTTCACGACGCCGAAGATCGCTCCGAAGCCGTCGGTGAACTGGGTCGAGGCCGAGATGCCGACGTGAGTGACGGGCTGGAGACCGAAGACGGCACCGGTGGTGATGTTGAAGTTCTGGTTGGTCTGGATCACCTCGCCGCCCAGCGGAGTGGCCAGCCGGCCCATGTCGATCTGGACTCCGTTTCCGATCGGCGCGAGGTAGCTGGCATAGCCCGTGTAGATCAGACCGGAATCCGTGCTTCCGCCCTGGGAGGCCGCCGTCTCGCCGTAGACGATCTCGGCATGGAAGCCGCCGCGGCTCTCCTCGGTCGGTGCCTTGTCGATCACCATCCACAGCTGATCGAACTGGAAGGAGTCGGCGTTGGGGTGGCGGAACAGCGTGTCGTTCACCGGCGGCCCCGCGGCGTCGCGGTCCCCGTTGTCGATGAAGCGGTAGTTGTAGCTCGCCGCCGCGACACCGCTGATGTCCACCATCTCGAAGAATGAACCGACACCCGACCGAGCGCCACGATCGTCTCCTTCGAGGAGTCCGGCGCCCGACAGCATGTCCTGCTGCTGATCCACGGTGGCCTTGGCAGTCCGAAGCTCATCGGAGGTCGCCTCGAGCCGATCCTCCATCTCCGCCATCCGCTGCTCCATGAGACGGAGCTGCTCCTGGACCAGTTCGTCGGCGGACGCCATCGGCGCCGCGAGCACCATGCTCGCGGCGACCACGGCAAGGGTCATCAAGTTGGAACGCATTGGGAATCTCTCCTAGTCGGTTGTCGAGTTCTCCGCCTGGGACCGACCGGAGATCCGAACCTTCGGATCCGGACCGGTCTCGGGCGAGCTGCATAGAACCGGGGGTCCTCTGCCTGATGACGACCCGCGGATCGAACGCAGTCGGGCCGTCATCGAGAACGGTGGAGAGAGCAAGGGTCATGCCCACTGGAATCAGGGCATTCGTGGCCTCGTGCGGCCTCTTTGTGCCGCTCCAGGCCTGTATGGGTGATAGGCTGCTCGCCTTCGCGCCAACGATTGCCGTCGGATCGAGCACGAGTGCCTGATTCGGCACAGTCTCTCGATCAGGCTCCGGCGTTATTCGCGAGCGGACTCGAAGCGCGGGACTTCATGTAGTCGACTTCACAGGAGCGGATCGAAGACCGGGCGCCCACCGACTTCATCCGCGCGCGCCCATACGAACACGAGGGGCCGGGCATGCGCTCCATCGCTCAGCACGCCGCACGCGACAAACAACCCGTGGAGCGAAGCCCGAGCCGTGGAGCGAAGCGCAAGGAGCCGAGAGGGGATGAGGGGGGAGGAGCAGGGGGAAAACCCGAGGCGGACGGCGGAGCCCGGCGGACCCTCGAATGGACCGCTCTACCGGGCCAACAGCTCCGGCAGGGAGTCCAGTGCCTCGAGCGTGCGGGGACAGAGATCGCTGGCGACCGGAGCGGGCCGCTCCCGCAGCCAGGCACGGAAGCGCCAGAGATCCGCGACCGTGTCGAGGTCGAAGGCCGGATCCGTCGTCGAGGCGCGAAGGCCCAGCGCGGCCGCACGAGCGAGCGTGTCGTCCAGGACCGAGGCGGTCGACATCGTGATCTGGAAGAGACGGGACTCCGGAGTCCGAAGACCGATCATCGCGTAGCCCCCGTCCTGGTCGGGCGTCAGCACGAGATCGTCTCCCGAGTCGATCCGCGCCAATGTCTGCTCGAAGGGCTCGATTCCCAGCGCAGGACTGTCGCTGCCCCGGATCAGGATCCGGTCGACGCCGGCCGCCGCCGCCTCGCGACAGGCGCGGGCCATCCGCTCCCCGAGATCGCGGCCATGCTGGGCCTGGAGCCGGAAGCCGGGCGGGGCGCGGTGGACGAGCTCGCGCGCGGCGTCCGCCGGATGGAACGCGACCACGGGATCGAGATCGAGCTGGCTGGCGAAGCGCGCGCTGGCGGCGAGCACGTCGGCGAGCATCTCGCCGTAGAGCAAGGCCGCCTCGTCGAGGGAGAGCGGCGGGCTCATGCGGGTCTTCACGAGGCCCGGACGCGGCGCCTTCGCGAAGACGACGAGCCAGCCGCGGCTCAATCCGGACTCGCGCCCTGGCCGCGCGGGTCGGAGCTCGGCTGGGCGCTCGACTTGGAGCTCGGCCTGGAGCTCGGCCTGGAGAAGGGCAGGGCGGCGACCTGCGCCTCGCCCCCGTCGAAATCGATCCGGGTCCCCTCGGTCGCATGCGCCCGGCGCACGTATCCCAACGCGATCCTTCCCTCGGTCGGAGAGACGACGGCGCTCGTGATCTCCCCGGTCGCGCGCCCTTCGGCCATCAGCTTCGTCTCGGCCGGCGGCAGCGCATCGGCCTCGATCCGCAGCCCCACCAGGAGATGGTTCACCTGGCCGCGGGAGCGCAGGCGGGCGACGATCTCCTGACCGACATAGCAGCCCTTTCCGCTCGGCAGCGCATGGTCCAGCCTCGCCTCGGGCGGCAGCACCTCTTCGTCGAGCTCGGCGCCGAGCAGCGGAATGCCCGCCTCGACCCGAAGCACCTCGAGCGCCTCGGCGGAGCCCATGGGCAGGCCGCCCTCGAGACCGGCCTCCTCCGCGGCCGCCTCGAGCGCCGACACGACGGCATCGCTGGCCTCGGGCGGGATGCGAAGCTGGAAGGCCCGCTCCCCGCTGAACCCGAAGGACGCGATGCGCACGCTCCGCTCTCCGATCCGGCGATCCGCCCAGCCCTCGGGCTCCAGCGGCTCGCGGATCCCCGTGGCGATCTCGAGGATCGACTCCGACAGGGGACCTTCGAGTCCCCAGACGACGCTCTCGTCGCTCGAGTCGGCCAGGGTGACGTCGTCGGCGATGATGAACCGATCCAGGGTCTCCTGGATCCGGGGAATCGCGTGACGAGCGCTCTCGAGCAGGAAGGTCTCGTCGAGCAGGCCCACGTGCAGGTCCGCGACGATCGCCCCCCGGCTCGTGAGCAGCATCGCATAGCAGCCAGACCCCGGACCCGATGAAACCAGCCCCTCGACGTCGGCCGAGATCATGCCGTCGAGCCAGCGGACCCGGTCTTCGCCGCGCACCTCGAGCAGGCCTCGGTCCTCCATCCGGAAGAGGGTCGCGCCTCGACGCGTGGCCTGGACGATCTCGTCGACCTTCATCGTGTTCCTCCATCCGATCGCATGTCCGTCCCGACGGGCGATCCGTCCGACTCCGGCGCGGACACACCCCCCTCTCCATCCGGGGACGCGCCCGGGTCGGATCCGGACGTCGCGGGAAGGGAGGCCTCGGGACCGTAGAGAGCCGCGGCCCGCGCACGCTGGGCCGCCATCCATTGGGCATGGCATTCGCGCATCGCGTCGTATTCCTCTTCGGTGTCGATGTCGATCGCACAGCCGCCTGCCTCGGTGATCGCGAACTGGAATCGCGTGTCGAGGATCTTCGAGATCGTGGTGCGATTCACCTCGAGCGTCACGAAGCGCGAGAGCAGTCGAGCCAGGGAGCGGTGGCCCTTGCGGTCGGCGATGCCCGCGAAATGCATCAGGGAGAAGAGCCAGGCGATCTTGAGACCGCCGACGCGCGAGAGCAGCAGGCGTACGGTCAGCATGAACATGTTCCAGAAGCGGCGCTGGTGACGCAGCTCGTACATCTCTTCGATCCGGTCCCGGCGGCCGATTCGAGCGGGGCGCGCGTAGTGGAGGTTGCTCTGGCGGAAGCGCCCGTCCCGGACGTTGAAATAGGCCACGGTGATCCCGGGCTCGCCCGGCTTCTCGGGCCGGAAGACGTCGAGGGCCTCGGCGGGGCAGAGGCCGAGGACGTAGTCGACGCCCGAGGCCTGCGACTGCGCGACGAACGACGAGATCTCCTGGGGCGTCGCGAGCGGCAGGTCCCCGGACAGGTAGAGCACCTCCCGGTCGAGGTCCTCGGGTCCGGGATCCCTGCCTTCCCGGACGTCTCCGCTCAGGATCCGCCGATAGGTCTCCCAGCAATTCGAGATCAGGTCGCGCTGCTGCGGGACGACGTGGAGCGGCTTGCGGAGGCTGCTCCGGAGCGCCTCGGCCGCCAGCGCGCTCTCCAGCCGGCCCGTGTCTCCGACGACCCAGACGGCGTCGATCTCGGGACAATGCTGAAGGGTCCGCACGACGTGCGCGACGAGCGGAAGACCGTCGATCTCCAGGTAGACCTTGCTCTTGCCGTACACGGCCTTCGCCGCGCGGCTGTCCCCAGCCGTGACGATCGCCGGGACGCCCATGCTAGGCGTCCCTCTCTTCGAGCAGGAAGATCACCTGGAGCGTCACGAGGTACTCCACGATCTCTCCCTCCTCGACGCGGGCCTTCTCCTCGATCACCTTCATGCCGGTGATCCCGCGGAGGGTCTTCTTGGCCCGCTCGAGCCCGAGCTCCGCCGCCTCCTGCCAGCCATGGGGCGAGGCCGACGTGATGGTCGAGACGGAGGCGATGGCCATGGCGGGAATCCTCGCTTCCGGACCGGGGAGCGAGCGGGGTCGCCGATCCGGGAAACTTCGTTACCAGTGCGACTCGATCTCGGGGGCGACGTCGAAGACCAGGCGCAGACGAACCCGATACTCCTCGATCTCCCCGTCCTCGACCTTCAGGCGCTTCTCGATCACCTCGATGCCGGTGATCCCGAGGAGCGTCCGGTTGGCTCGGGCGATCACCGAGCGCGCGGCGTCTTCGTAGCTCTCGGGACTCGAGCCGATGATCTCGCTGACCTTGCTGACCCACATCGGCCCGCGCTCCTCGCCGTCCCTGCGCCGCCCGCATCGGATTGCTGCGGCTCTCCCGGTCGAACGTAGCGCGAGGCCGCGAGGACCGCAGAGGGCAGCCCGCGGGCGCGCGCTCGCGGGCCCCGGCTCGCGCTGCCATACTGCTCGGGGAACGATCCGACATGCGCCTTCGATCTCCCCACTCTGCCGAGCCCGAAGCCGACGCCCCGGGCTCGGCTGCGGAGCCCGCCGCTGCCGTCGACGGGCGCTCCGGGCTTCCGGGGCTCGCCGATCGCCTGGCCTTCTCCGGCCTGCTGGCCGCGGCGATCGGCGTCGGGCTCTCCCTCTTCGCGAGCCGCGTCCTGGAGGCCCCGGGCGCCGCACGCTGGGCGCTGCTCACCGGCAGCGGCGCCTTCGTCATCTACGGGCTCGACCGGCTCCGGGACGTCGAGCGGGACCGCTCGAGCGCGCCGGCCCGGACGGCCTTCATCGAGCGCCATGGACGCCCTCTCACGGGCGCCATCGCAGCCGCCCTCGCCGTCTTCGGGCTCGCCTGGCTCGCGGCGCCTCTCGCGATCCAGCTGCTCTGTGCGCTGATCGGGCTGGTGGGCTTCCTGCATCGCCGGCTGAAGCGGCATCCGGTCCTGAAGACGGGCTACGTCTCGCTGGCCTGGGTCGCCGCCTGCGTGGGGATGCCGTGGATCGCGGCCGGTCGCCCGAGCGAGGGAGCCTGGCTCGCCGGCTCGCTGCTGGCGGTCCTGGAGGCCAACCTGATCGCCTCGAGCCTGCG
>CAYXLY010000129.1:0-10830 GCA_964466005.1 uncultured Spirochaetaceae bacterium
GCAATCTCTGGACGTGCCAATCTCTGATGCCGGGAACGACGGACGAAAAGGCTCGGAGGGGAGCCGACAAGCGTCGGTTGATCCTCGATTCGGCGGTCAAGGTCTTCGCGGAGAAAGGCTACGAGGGCACCCGGATCTCCGACATCGCCCGCGATGCCGAGATCGCCTACGGCCTCGTCTACCACTACTTCAAGAACAAGGAAGAGATCCTCGATACGATCTTCCTCGAGCGCTGGGGCGAGTTCATCGGTGAGGTCGAGGCGATCGCGGCGAGCCCGGGGCCGACGGAAGAGAAGCTGCTCCGCATCGCCGGGGTGATCTCGAGCGCCTACTCCGCCCGATCCGAGTGGGCGAAGGTGCTCGTCTTCGAGATTCAGCGCAGCCAACGGCTGGCGGATCCCGCCCGGCTCCAGCGGATCGGCGGTCTCTTC
The DNA here is from genome assembly GCA_964466005.1 of uncultured Spirochaetaceae bacterium. Lineage (GTDB taxonomy): Bacteria > Myxococcota_A > UBA9160 > UBA9160 > UBA4427 > UBA4427. The sequence continues at coordinate 432 of CAYXLY010000129.1, forward strand.
CGACAGATCGCGCAGATCCTGCGGGCCGGCCAGGAGAACGGCGAGCTTCGGGCGGACCTCGATCCCGACCTGGCCTGCTACATCTTCGTGGGCGGTCTCGACATCGTGGTGACGAGTCGAGTCCTCGACCGCGTCACGAGCGGTCCGCAGGAACCCTCGGGAGGAAGGGTCGGAGACGGGGAGGAGCCGGCTTTCTCCCGCAAGCTCGCGCGCACGGTCGTCGACCTCTTCCTCGACGGCATGCGGGCCGAGGGCTCCGTGCGCAGGGGGCCGGACGAGCCGCCCCACACGGATCGTGCGGATCTGATCGATGCGATCGGATCTGCGACCGAATCGAACGAGGACGGAGGACGCGCCAGGTGACGACGGACACGACACGAGCCGAAGCGTCCGGGGCATCCGCGTCCCCGGATGACGCTCCGCGAGCGACCGCTCCCGCCATCGAGGTCGAGGGCCTCTCCAAGCGTTACGGGGAGGTGGACGCCGTCCGGGATCTCTCCTTCGCGATCCACGCCGGAGAGGTCGTCGGCTTCCTCGGTCCGAACGGGGCCGGCAAGACGACCACGATGCGGATGCTGACGGGCTTCATCCCGCCGACCGACGGCCTGGCGCGGATCGCCGGACACGACATCTTCGAAGACCCGGTGGAGGCGAGAAGGGCGATTGGCTATCTGCCGGAGACGCCGCCGCTCTATCCCGAGATGACGCCGGAGAGCTACATCGACTTCGTGGCCCGCTTGAAGGGCGTGCCCCGCGCCTCGCGTGGAGAGGCGGTCGACGCGGCGCTGGCGCGCTGCGGACTGCAGGACATGCGCAGGCGGGAGATCCGGCAGCTCTCGAAGGGGTATCGTCAGCGCGTCGGGCTCGCCCAGGCGATCGTGCACGAGCCGAAGGTGCTCGTGCTCGACGAGCCGACGGTCGGGCTCGATCCGATCCAGATCCGTGAGATCCGTGCGCTGATCGCGGATCTCGCCGCTACGGGCGGTCAGACCGTGATCCTCTCGACCCATATCCTCGCCGAGGTGGAGGCGATCTGTCAGCGCGTGATCCTGATCGGGCGCGGGCGAATGGTCCTCGACCAGCCGCTCTCCGAGCTGACGAGCGGAGGCGTTTCGCTCGAGGAGATCTTCGCTCGTGTCATGACCCGGGACGTCCACGCGGACGGCGAGGAGGATGCGGCGTGAGACACGTGACGACGATCGCTTCGAGAGAGCTGCGCTCGCTCTTCGTCTCGCCGGTGGCCTACGTGGTGCTGACCCTCTGGTCGGTCATCGCGGGGACGTTCTTCCTCGCGAGCCTCCTGGGCTTCCAGGAGCGACAGATGCGCGCGCAGCAGTTCCAGGCCTTCCAGGCGATCCAGGAGATGAACCTGAACGATCATCTGATCGAGCCCTTCATCGGATCGATGTGGGTGATCGTGCTCTTCCTGCTGCCCGCCGTCACGATGGGACTGGTGGCGAACGAGAAGGCGAACGGCACCGACGAGCTGCTGCTCACGAGCCCGCTCTCGATCTGGGAGATCGTCCTCGGGAAGTTCGTGGCCGGAGTGGGCTTCGTGACGATCATGACGGCGATCGTCGCCTTCTATCCGGCCCTGCTCTTCGCGTTCGGAGAGCCCGAGGTCGGGAAGACGCTCTCGGGGCTGCTGGCGCTCCTGCTCGTCAGCTCGACCTACGTGGCGATCGGCATCTTCGCTTCGTCGGTCACGCGCAGCCAGCTGATCGCCTTCGTGGTGACGCTCGTCCTGCTCGTGATCATCGGCATGATGCTGCCCTTCATCGTCGACATCAGCGTGGCCGGCACCGGCCTCGGCCAGGACTCGGCCTTCGCCGAGACCATGCGCTGGATCGCCACGGGCAGCCACATCGACCGCATGCTGCAGGGCTTGATCGATACCTCCGATCTCGCGTACTTCGTGATCTCCAGCGGGATCTTCCTGCTGCTCGCGAAGACGGTGGTCGAATCGGCGAGGTGGCGCTAGATGACGGGAACGGCCGCGCTGCTGGCGGGTCTCGGGGTCGTCGCGATCGGATTCGGGCTGCTCTCGGCCCTGATCTGGCTCCTGCAGCCCTACAGCGACCTCAGCTGGATCCTGGGGAATCTCGTGGTGGGGGCGGTGCTGCTGGCCTCCGCCGTCTTCATGAGCCTCGACTCGCTCCGCGAGCGCATGCACTCGGGCGAGGCGCGTCGCGCCGGGAAATACGGCACGAGCGCCATCCTGAGCACGCTGCTCGGCATCGTGATCCTGGGCTTCCTGGGCTTCCTCTCGACGCGTCATTCGGTTCGCTTCGACGTCAGCGAGGCCGGCGTCCACACCCTGGCCCCGCAGACGCAGGCGCTGCTCGAGGAGCTCGATCAGACGGTCACGATCACGGCCTTCTTCGGCGCCTCCGAGGCCCCTCCGATCCGTGATCTGCTCGACCGGTACGACCATGCGAGCGAGCGCATCGAGCTGCGCTTCGTCGACCCGAACGCCGCGCCCGGGCTGGTCGACGAGCTCGGGCTCTCGACCGAGGAGCTCTCCCGGGGCATCGCCCGGCTCTCGCTCGAGTCCGGCGAGTCGACGACGCTCTCGGAGTTCTCGGAGCCCGACGTCACGAACGCGCTCCTCAAGCTCGTGAAGAGCACCGGGAAGACGATCTACTTCGTCCAGGGCCACAACGAACGCCCGATCGAGGCCGAGCCCGACTCCGAGTCGCCCTGGGCGGCCTCCCCCGACGCCTACGGACGAGCCGCCCAGGCGCTGGTGAACGAGACCTACGAGGTGGAGAGCCTGCTGCTCCCGGCGCGGGGCGCCATTCCCGAAGAGGCCGCGGCGGTGGTGATCGCAGGACCCACGCGACCCTTCCTTCCCGAGGAGATCGATCTGCTCCGGGCCTTCGTGGAAGAGGGAGGGGCGCTCTTCGTAGCGATCGATCCCCGCGCCCAGACCAACCTCTACGACCTGCTCGGCTCCTGGGGCATCACGCTCGGGGACGACGTGGTCGTCGATCAGCAGCTCGCGGTCTTCGGTCAGGCGACCACGCCGATCGCCGGCGAGTACGACGGCACCCACCCGATCACCTCGGTGCTGCGCGAGCCCACGCTCTTTCCCCTGGTCCGCAGCATCGAGCTCGACGAGGCGGCGCGGGACGACTACTCCGTGCTGGTCCGGACCGGAGCCGAGAGCTGGGCGGAGCGGGATCTCGACGGCTGGCGGCGGACGGGAAGGGCCGAGTACGAGCCGGACTCGGACCTGCTCGGGCCGGTCCCGGTCGCCGTCGCCGGCGAGCCGCGCCGCGCGAGCGGGAGCGCGGGCGAGGCGGCATCCGCCGGTCGGGTCGTCGTCTTCGGAGACTCCGACTTCGCGACGAACGAGTATCTCGATGCGCTCCGCAATCGGGACCTCTTCGTGAACTCCCTGAACTGGCTGGCGGGAGACGTCGAGCAGATCGCCGTCCGCCCGAACGTGTCGCGGGCCTCGAGCTTCCAGATGACCCAGACCGAGTTCCGGCGGATCCAGACCCTGTCGCTCTTCCTGCTCCCGGAGGCCATTGCCGTCGTCGGCGTCGTGATCTGGTGGATCCGACGAAAGGCGCCGAGGTAGAAGACGATGAATCCCCGGACGACACTCGTGCTGGCCGTGGTGGCCGCGCTGCTGGGCGCGTTCGTCTGGCTCTACGAGATCGAGGGGGAGCCGCAGCGACGCGCGGCGGCCGACGACGAGAAGCGGATCCATCCCGGACTCGAGAGCGGCGACGTCCAGAGCATCGCCTTGACGACCCGGGACGACGTCGAGGCGCGCTTCGAGCGCCAGGATGGCCGCTGGAGGCTCGTCGAGCCCGTGTCGGCGCCGGCGGATGCCGTGGCGCTCGACGCGATCGCCGGAGCGCTGGTGAATCTACCGCGAGAGGGCCAGGTCGAGGATCCGCACGAGCTCGAGCAGTACGGGCTGGGAGACGGAGCGCGTGTGGTGCGCTTCGAGATCGAGGACGGGTCGACCCGAGGCATTCGCATCGGTCGAACGACGCCCGTCGGCGGACATCGCTACGTGGCGCGCCTGGCGGACGACGATGTCGCCTACGTCGCCTCCTATCGGCTGAACGCGCTCGACCGGAATCTTCTCGACCTGAGGGATCGCCGGATCTTCGGCTTCGAGGTCGGGGACGTGGTCGAGCTCCGACTGGCCTGGCCGGGCGCTTCCGTCGCGCTCGAACGCGAAGACGAGGGGGACTGGCGGATGACGTCGCCGATCCCGGCGCAGGCCGATGCCGGTACGATTCGCGACCTGCTGAGCGACCTCTCGTTCCTGCGCGCCCGATCCTTCGTCGACGAGCCGGATGATCGCGTGGCGGCGGCCTCGGAAGAGCGGGCTCTCGAGATCCGTTGGCGGGAGCGCGAGGCGGGGGGGGAGACGAGCGAGGTCCACGAGGCCTGGATCGGGGGATCCGTGGGAGAAGAGGGGCTGCTCCTCTCCGGGCCGGAGGACCGGCTCTACACCATCGCCCCCGAGCGTCTCGAGGACTTCGAGCGCAGCGTCACCGCCTATCGGGACAAGACGCTCGCGGAGTTCGAGGTCGGCCGCGCCCGGCGGGTCCGGATCGACTTCGCCGACGAGTCGGGAGACTCCGAGACGATCCGGGCCTCGCTGGAGGGCAGCGGATGGACGTCGGAGGACCTGACTCTGGACCCCGACGCGATGGCCGATCTCGTCCGGGAGCTCGCGCGGCTCCGCGCGTCGGACATCGTCGCCGAAGAGATGGGAGAGGCGGAGCTCGCCAGCCTCGGCCTGGCGCCTCCGCGCGTCTCGATTCGCGTCGAGGACGCGGCGGAGTCGGACTCGGACCCGGTCGAGCTGGCCCGGATCGCTCTCGGACGACTCGATCCCGAGCGCGGAGTCTTCGCCCGGCGAATCGGCAGCCCGACGGTGTTCGTGCTGGCCCCGGAGCTCGCCGAGGACCTTCCGCTCTCATGGGCCGCATTCCAGGAGAGCCATGCGGTGCCGCCCCGGACCTCCGATGCGCTCTCCGAGAATCCCGGCGGCTCGGGGGCCGGTCCCGAGGCCGGGACGGACGACGAAGAGGGAGGCGGAGCCCCAGGCGGGCCGCGGCCCGACCCGATGGAGGGCGTCGAGCTGCGTTAGGGGCTCTGCACAGGGCGCCGTGCCAGGGTCGGATCCGGCGAGGGTACCGTGCTCGAACATCCCCCGAAGCGTCACCTTGCCCTTCCGCCGTCAGGCCTCACGCGCAAACGCGCAGTGGCGCGGGCGCCACCGCGTTCAAGCAGGCCGAGGCGTGAGCGCGCCGGAGGCGTCTGTCGCGTCGGCCGAGAGGGCCGGGGCGTCGGCGAGATGCCGACGCAAGGTCTCGTGGAGCGGGCCGTTGCTGACGAGGATCTCTTCGCCCGAGCGCGGCGCCGGTCGACCGGCCAGGTCGCTCGTCCGCCCCCCGGCCTCCTCGACGAGGAGCAGTCCGGCCGAGACGTCCCAGGGCTTCAGCTTGATCTCCCAGTAGCCGTCGAGGCGACCCGCTGCCACGCAGCAGAGGTCGAGCGCAGCGCTGCCGTCTCGGCGGATGCCCCGGGCGTGCTTGACGATGTGGACGAACCTCGCGAGGTTGTCGTCTTCGCTCCGATGCACGTCGTAGGCGAAGCCCGTCGCGATCAGCGCGCGGCCCAGGTCGGCCTCGTGCGTCACCCGGAGCCGCCTGGCGCCGAGCCAGGCGCCGGCGCCGCGCACCGCCTCGTAGCGCTCGTCGAGGAGTGGATCGTAGACGACGCCGACCTCGCGGACGCCATGCCGCTCGACGCCGATCGAGACGCAGAATCGCGGGAAGCCGTGTGCGAAGTTGGTCGTGCCGTCGAGGGGATCGATGATCCAGCGCACGCCGGCTCCCTCGTCGCCGTCGCCGTCGCCGTCGCCCTGGCCCTCCTCGGCGAGGATGGCGTCGTCCGGTCTCCCCGCCCGGATGCCCTCGACGATCAGCGCCTCGCAGGCCTCGTCGACCTCCGTCACGAGGTCGATGGAGGCGCTCTTCGTCTCGATCGTCAGCTCGGTCTCGTATCGATCGGCCTGCAGCGAGCCCGCGCGCAGGGCGAGATCCCGGGCGAGATCGAGGATCTGCTGCAGCTCGGGATCGGGCGCCACGAGCGTCATGAAGAGGAGTCCCGGGAGGCCGGCGGCCCGGCCGGCAGCCGGAAGAGGCGGCGTGCGTTGGCGGTGGTCCGCTCGGCCATGGCTTCCGGCGGAAGGTCGTGGAGGCGAGCGAGCGTCTCGCCCACGACGCCGACCCAGGCCGGCTCGTTGCGGCGGCCGCGATGGCCCTCCGGCGCGAGAAAGGGCGCATCGGTCTCCACCATCAACCGGTCGAGGGGGATCCCGCGCGCGACCTCGCGCAGGGCCTCGCTGCGCTTGAAGGTCAGGATGCCGGAGAAGGAGACGTAGAAGCCCTCGTCCATCGCGCGTCGCGCGAACTCCAGGGTTCCCGTATAGCAGTGCAGGACGCCCTGGACGGCTCGCCGCCCCTCCGCGATCCAGATCTCGAGCAGCTCGTCGTAGGCATCGGGCTCGTCGCCTCGCACGTGGATCGAGACCGGCAGGTCGAGCTCGCGGGCGAGTGCGACCTGCTCGGCGAAGACCGGCCGCTGCGTCTCGCGGGGCGAGTTCATGTAGTGATAGTCGAGGCCGCACTCCCCGATCGCCACGATGCGCTCGTGGGCGAGCCAGACGCGCAGCTCGTCCCGGAGTACGTCGTCGAGCTCGGAGGCTTCGTGGGGATGGACGCCGACCGTGGCGAAGATGCGCTCGTCGGACTCGGCGAGACGGATGGCCTCGACGTTGCCCTCGATCCCGTAGCCCGATCCGATCGAGACCAGCGTCTCCACGCCGCCTGCGAAGGCGCGTTCGAGCACCGCGTCGCGATCGTCGTCGAAGCGCCCGGCCGTGACGTGACAATGACTATCGAGCCACATGTGCCGAGCTCGCGACCTCGCGCAGACCCAGCAGGAGGCGCTCCGCCACCATCTGGGGATTGGCATTCCGCCCGACGAGGTCTCGCCGCAGCTGTTGGATGCTGCGATGGGCGTCGAGCTCGCGGACGTCGGGCAGCCCGCCCAGCGCGACGCGCTCCTTGATGTCCTCGACGAGCCATCGGGAAGCGACCTCGATGAGCTCGCCGACCGCTTCGGCCGACGGCGCCCGGGCCCCCCGATAGCGCTCTGCGAGGTCGAGGATGCGGCCGACCGACAGGTCACGCAGTCCATCGAGGGTGGCCACGAGCTCCGCCTCGGACTCCGGCGTCTCCGGACCGCGAAGAGGCGCCATGGGCTCGAGGGGAAAGCGCAGCCGGACGCTGCGCGAGCGAAGGGTCGGGAGGATGGCCGAGGCGCGGGTCGAGACGAGCAGGAGCGAGGTCTGCGGCGGCGGCTCCTCGAGCAGTCGGAGGAGCGCGTTCTGTGCCTGGGCGTTCATCCACTCCGCATCGGCGATCACCGCTACCCGGTGGCCGCCTTCGTGGGCACCGAGTCGCAGCGCGGCCTGCACGTCGCGGATCTGCCGGATCGTGATGCGGGTATCCTCGCCGCCCCGCTCGACCCAGAGCAGATCCGAGTGGTCACCCACGTGTCGGAAGGTGGGGCCGCGCTTCCCGTGGCCGTCGAGGACGATCTCCGCGTCTTCCGCCGACGACTTCCGACAGGCCGGGCAGCGCTCGCAGGCCGCGCCCGTTCGGGTCGGGCAGGCGAGCGCTCGCGCGAAGGCCCGCGCCGCGTCCGTCGGTCGCGAGCCGGTCCCCGTCAGCAGGTAGGCGGAGTGGACCCGACCGTGGAGGATCGAGCGCTGCAGCACCTCCTCGGGTTCGGATTCCCCGTGGGCAGTCGGCTTCGTCATGCGCTCGAGTCTAGCAGCCGTGTCGCGCCCTCCCGCCCCGTGAGCCCTGTCACACGGACGCAGAGCCCGCCGCAACCCCCGAGGTCATCGGGATTTTTTCCGCCGATTGCACTCAAGATGCCGGCCCCTTCGTCCGAATCATCCAGCATCACGCATCTTACGGAGGCGCACGAGCAGCATGGCAATCAGCGGTTTCGGTCGGGGCAGCAAGAGTGGGGCACCTGCGACGACGGCGGCGTCCGCCGGGTCGAGCAATCCGCCCGGCGGCGGCTTCGGCAACCTCACGGCCTTCATCGATCAGGGCTCGGAGTTCGAGGGCAAGCTCTCCTTCAAGGACACGGTCCGGATCGACGGGAGCTTCAGTGGTGAGATCACCAGCGACAACACGCTGATCGTCGGCGAGACGGGCGAGATCCGCGCCTCGATCCGCTCGGTCTGTGTCGTGATCAGCGGACTCGTCGAAGGCGACATCGAGGCGACGGAGCAGGTCGTGCTTCACAAGACCGCCCAGGTGACGGGCGACGTCGTCTCCCCTTCGCTCGTCATCGAGCAGGGGGCCCAGCTGAACGGCAACGTGCGCATGGCCTCCACGCCGGCCGCCGCGGGCAAGTCGACGGCGCCGGGCTCGGGAGCCTCGGGATCGACGAAGAGCGGTGCCTCTTCGGAGGGCTCGGAGCCCGCCGGCGGAGGCAGCGCGAAGGCGTCCGCCTAGCCCGAGCGGCTGCGCCGCAGGATTTCGGAGCGCGTTCCGCGAGAGCGCGCGAATCGATCAAGGGGGGCCGGCCCCGTCTCTCGTGTACAGCACGCGGGGGGCGGGGCCACTCGCTTTCAGGACCTCGACCTCGGCGGCTCGGCGAAGTCGGCTCCGTTCCGTCGCTCCGTCGGCTCGGCTACGGCGTCGGGCCGGGCGCGCTGCCATCGAGGAGGAAGCCTTCGATCGGTCCAAGCTGCGGATCCCAGAGCTCGACGGCGTCCCCGTTCAGCCAGGCCAGCTCGGCCCGGCCATCGCCATCGAGGTCGAGGGCGGCGAGCAGGTCCAGGCCCTCGGTCGGGCGCTCCGCACCGGCGACCGTCGCGAAGCGGATCGTACGGGCTCCGCCTGTCTCCTTCGCCTCGTTCCAGACCGTGAAGACGAGCTCGAGCCGTCCGTCCCGGTCCCGGGTCACGAAGTCGTCGACGCCATCTCCATCGAGGTCGGCCACGGAGAGCAGGGCCTCGGCGGGCATCGGCGGGATCGGCAGGGAGAGGGATTCAGAGGGCGCCCCCGCCAGCGGCTCGATCCGCTCCTCGGAGAGCCTCGGCTCGGCACCCGACAGGAAGAGCGATCCCTCGCGATCCCGCCAGAGGAGCTCGGCGCGCCCGTCGCCGTCGAGATCCGCGTGGGCTGCCAGGCGAGCCGGTCGGATCTCCGTCTCGGCCCGCTCCCGCGCGGCCCGGGTCTCTCCGGTCGCGCCGTCGACGATCCAGATCTCGCCGCCCGACGTCTCCTCGATCAGCCAGTCCCCGATGCCGTCGCCGTCGACGTCTGCGAGTCCGGCGAGACGTTCCGTCGGGCGCAGTCGGACCGTCTCCTCGAGCTCGAGGGCTCCGCCCTCGCCGGCTGCCGTCGCTGCGCCGTCGGACACGAAGATCTGCCCGGCCGCGTCACGCCAGACGAGCTCGCTCATCTCGTCTGCGTCGCCGAGACCCGCTCCGACCAGGCGGACCCCGGCCACCCCATGCTCGTCCACGCGGGCCTCGAGCCAGCGAGCGGCCCGGTCCGAGAGCGTCGGGAGGACCCAGCGCGGCCGCGCGCGAAGCAGCCGGGCACGCGCCGCCGTGGAGAGACGCCCGGAGGCGGAGGTCGTCGCGGGGGGCTCCTCGGCTCCCGCCTCGGAGACCTCCGGAGCTTCTCGAGGATCGGAGTCACCGGGAGTCGGACGAGTCGGCTCGTCAGCGCGCCTCGCGCCTGCCGGCTCGAGTCCCGAGCGCTCCGGGCCAGGCGCCGCGGTCGATGCGCGCGAGCGCGAGACGGTCGGCCCTCCGCCGCCTCGCCGAACGGCGACCGCGGCCGCAGGGGGTGACGCTGCGGCGGGCGGGGCCGGCCGGAAGCGGAGGATGGGAGAGGGAGGGGAGGGCGGGCTCGAGGTGCCGTTGCGGCCGGCCGCGATGGCCAGGATCTGCACCTCGTCGTCGGCCTTTCCGCGCACCACCACCGAAGGCTCGTCGACCTGATCCAGGAAGGTCCAGGATCCGCCGTTGCGGGCTTGCAGCACGAGATACTGCTCGACCGGCCCGACCGAGGCGGTCCATCCCAGCCGCACGCTCGTCTGTCCGGGGTCGAGGTCGATGGCGGCGACGGCTGCCGGGGTCGCGGGGCTGCCGCTCGGGTCATCTCCGTCTTCGTCGCAGCCCGTCAGCGTCAGCGCCAGCACCAGACCCAGACAGGGAAGCAGGCGCGCAAGGAGGATCCGCGCAGCTTCGGCGGGGGACACCGGACGGGGGGCGAGCGAGACCAGTAGGGGAGCGCGCCCTTCGATCGGATCGAGGATCGGA
>CAYXLY010000130.1:0-10825 GCA_964466005.1 uncultured Spirochaetaceae bacterium
GATCTACACGGCTCTGAACACTCTTTCCCTACACGACGCTCTTCCCATCTCGCCGATCGCCCCTACCTCTTCGGCGGTCGCCCCGCCTTCGGTGACTTCGGGCTCTGGGGCCAGATCTACAACGCGTGGACCGACCCGACCGGCGCCGCCTGGATCGAGAGCGACGCTCCGCATGTCCTCGATTGGATTCATCGCATGCTCCGACCCGGCGTCGAGGGCGGATTCGAGGCCTGGACGTCGCTCGAGCCCACGCTCTCTCCCTTCCTCGAGCGACAGGTCGGGGCGCTCTTCCTGCCCTGGAGCGCGGCGAACGCAGCCGCGCTGGCCGCCGGTCAGGAGTCCTTCTCCGTCGAGCTCGACGGTCGGACCTTCACGCAGCAGCCCCAGAAATATCATGCGAAGTCACTCGAGGCGATTCGGGAGAGATACCGAGCGGTCTCTGGAACGAGCGGGCTCGATGCCTTGCTCGAGCGTGCAGGCTGTCTCGCGGCACTGAAGGGCTGAGCGGACGCGGTCCGGGGCGCGTCTCGGATCGGCGCTGGGAACGAGAACAGCGGAGAACGGAGAGGAGGTCGAGATGAAGCTGGCAGTGGCCGCGCTCGGATTCGGGCCGCGGGTCGACATCAAGATGGAGCTCATGCAGCATGCCGAGCGGCTGGGATTCGACTCGGCCTGGACGGCCGAGGCCTACGGCAACGACGCGGTCACGACGGCGACCTGGATCGCCGCGAAGACCGAACGACTGAAGGTCGGCACGGCGATCATGCAGATGCCCGCGCGCACGCCGGCCATGACTGCGATGACGGCAACCACGCTTCATCAGCTCTCGGGCGGACGCTTCAAGCTGGGACTCGGGCCATCCGGGCCGCAGGTCGTCGAGGGCTGGCATGGCGTTCCCTATGGCAAGCCCCTCACCCGGACGCGCGAATACATCGAGATCATTCGACGAATCTGGGCGCGCGAGGAGCCGCTCCAGTTCTCGGGCGAGCACTATGAGATTCCCTGCACGGGACCGGGCACGACCGGCCTCGGCAAGCCCCTGAAGAGCATTCTTCACGGTGATCCGACGATCCCGATCTACACGGCCTCGATCAGCCCGAACGGCCTGGCCTGCGCGGCAGAGGTCGCGGATGGCGTCATCCCGATGATGTACGACCCGGAGCGCTACGACGAGGTTCTGAAGCCGAGCCTCGAGAAGGGCTTCGCGAAGGCCGGCGGAGGCAAGAGCCTCGCGAGCTTCGACGTCATGTGCTCGGCGACGGTCATCGTGAGCGACGACCTCGAGAAGGCGCGGATGCCCGTGAAGGCCAACCTCGCGCTCTACATCGGGGGCATGGGCGCGCGCGACAAGAACTTCTACAACGACTACGCCAAGCGCCTCGGATTCGAGGAGGCGGCCGTCCAGATCCAGGATCTCTTCCTCGCCGGCAAGAAGGCGGAGGCGACGGCGGCGGTCCCCGATGCGCTCGTCGACGCCGTCCATCTCGTGGGCCCGGAGGCGAAGATCCGGGACCGACTCCAGGCCTGGAAGGAGGCGGGGCGCCGCGGCGAGGTCGGGACGATGCTGCTCGGGGCCGGGCAGCCGCAGGCGCTGGAGATCGTCGCCGAAGAGATGCTCTGAGCGCGTACTCGCGCTCGGAGGACGAGCCCGACCTCTTCTCCGGGACGACCCGCCATCACGTCATCGAGGCTTCGATGCGATGGAGTCGGCCGGGAGGCGGGGGAGGTTGCGGTAGCGGAAGCGGGTCTCGATCGGGCCGTCGTGCGGGTGGCCGTCCACTTCGACGTGGGGGTAGATGAAGAAGTTCAGGGCCGGGCCGCGATGGTCGGGACCGAGCTTCAGGTCGCGGCCGGTCGTGAAGTGGATGCGGTCGGCGGGATGCGTTCCGTAGAAGAGATCACGCCTCTCGGGTTGCTTCGACGCTTCGGCCGCGTCGATCGGCAGCCAGCCGGTCTCTTCGAGATGGAGCTCGACCCAGCAGTGGTAGCCGTCGATGTCTCCCTCCGACCGATCCTCTGGGATCGAGAAGCCGATCTCGAAGCGGGCCGGGATCCCCTCGGTGCGCGCGAGGGACATGACGAGGGCGTGGAAGTCGGTGCAGTTGCCGTAGCGCTCGCTGCAGGCCCAGAAGGTATCGCCGTTTCCCCAGCCGTTGCCGACCTTCTTGTACTCCATGTGGTCGACGACCCAGTCGTAGATGGCGCGAGCCTTGGCCGCCGTTGCTCCGCTGCCGGCGAGCCGGCGGACGTCCGCCAACATCGGCTGCAATACGGGATGGTCGACCACCACCCGGGTGCTGCCGGCGAGATGGCGAAAGAGCACTGCCGGGTCGGGCTCCGATCGCTCGCCAGCGCGTACGACCTCGCGTTCGACCGTGGTCCGGATCGTCACGTCGAGCGCGCGTCCGTCGGTCGGGTACGAGAGATGATAGAAGCGATTGCCGTGAACGGGCTCGATCTCGATCCGGCCGGGCACGGAGGCGAGGATCTCTTCGTCGAGGACTTGCTGGCGCGCGTCGTTCGTCGGGAGCGGAACGAAGACATGGACCTCCTCCCCGTTCTCGTCCCCAGCCTCCCGCTCTCCTCCGCCGATCGGGTGGACGCGCACGACATACTCGAACTCGAAGGTCCGACCGTCGGCGGCGTACGCTGCGCTCGCCGCGAAGAGGCCGTAGGCCGAGAGGAGGAACAGACCGATCGCTCGGCGTGCTCGAGCCGGGCACCTCAAGAGAAGAGCTCCTCCTCTCTTCGAGTGCGAGGGCTTCGATCCGGGGATTCGACTGCGATCGAGCTGCGACGCTCCAGTCGCTCTCTCCGGATCTCCTCGATCACCGGCCCCAGGACCTGCTCGTGGAACCGGTCGCAGCCGATGCAGAGATTGCGGTAGGGCTCGCCATTCGGCTTGATCGTCCGTGACTCCTCGAGGAAGCGGGGGACGTCCCATCCATGCGCCAGCCCCATCCTCTCGGGATGCCCCATGGTGATCGCCTCGAAGGCCGGATGGCCGACGAGGCTGTCGAGGATGTCCTCCAGTCGCTCCTCCGTGAGGTTGCCGAGCGCCTTCTTCGTCTTGAGGCAGCACGGAAAGACGTCGCCGTTCGGGTCGATCGAGACCTCGGATCCGGAGACGCCCCGTCCCAGGAAATTCAGTCCTCCCGACCAGGCGTTGCAGAAGTTGTCTTCGATCGTCGCGCTCGACAGGGAGTTCTCCCAGGCGCGGCCCCGCGGCCAGATCTTCCCGATCCAGGCCTCTTCCGTCGCCCCGAAGAAGGAGTAGACGGGTCGATCGCTCGCCGGAGCCTTCCCGCCATGAACGTCCTCGCTCGGAGCGCCGTCCGTCAGGCCCGCATCCTCGAACATCCGTCTCAACCGATCCTGCAAGGGGATTCGCTTGTCCCCTTCCATCCCCACGTGGAAATCGTCCATGCCCGCGCATGAGATCATCCAGACTCCGCGATCGACGAGATCCCGTACGATCTTCGGCGTCACGAGATCGCCGGTCGTCTGCACCACGACTCTCACACCCTGTCCGGCGAAGCGCTCCTGAAGGGCTTCGAGGGCGGGGTAGAGCACCTCCTCGCGAACCGGATCGACGAGCACCTCGCCTCCCGCCAGGATGATCCGGCCCGGTCGCCGTGCATATCCCTCCGGAGCGGTCTCGCTCGGGGACGAGAGGTCGAGATGGCTGAAATCCTCCGGCAGATTCGAGATCACCTTCGGGAAGACCGCGCGCGCCTCGTCGACGACGCCACGAAGTGAATCGCGTGCGTACGGGCGGAACTTCGTCTCATAGCAATGCTTGCACCGGCGATGACAGGCCCAGCAAAGGACGTAGTAGAGGCTCTCCATTCGAACCTTTCTCACCTGACGACTTCGGATCCCGATCCGCTCTCGCCGGATCCGAAGAAATGCCAGAGCGGGCTGCTCCCGATCCCGATGAGCGCATTCAGCTCGCTCACACGTCCTGATGAAGATTGGCATGAAGACGCCTTCATGTGAACACGAGAGGGAGCCTATCGTTTCCTGGGACGAACGACCTCGAGTCGACGTCGCCTCGAGGGGGCCGTCGAGGCAGGACCGCGTCCGAGACGTGAAGTCGTTGAGGCAATCGGCCGCACTGCCGCACTGCCGCTCTGCGGCTCGGCAGATCGCCAGATCGAACCGACTCAGCGAGCCCGCTCCGCCGGGTCCTTCGCGCCGGCGAAGAGCTGCCGGATGTCCTCGAGGACGATGTAGGCGCTCGGCACGAGGAATAGCGAGATCGTGCTGCCGAAGATCACGCCGAAGGCGAGCGAGGTCGCCATCGGGATCAGGAACTGGGCGCTCACGCTGCCCTCGCGCAGGATCGGCAGCAGTCCGACGAAGGTCGTGATCGAGGTCAGCGCGATCGGGCGGAAGCGCGCCACGCCGGCATCCCGGACGGCCTCCTCCAGGGGCATGCCTCGATCGCGACGGTCGTTGATGTAGTGGACCAGGACGAGGCTCGAGTTGACGACGACGCCCGTGAGCGCCACGAACCCGAAGACCGACATCATGCTGAAGTTGAAGCTCTGGTCCGTGAACAGCTCGCGGACCGCGAACATCAGCCAGTGTCCGACGATCGCGCCGACCAGCCCGAAAGGAATCACCGCCATGATGATCAGGGGCTGGACATAGGAGCGAAGCGGAATCGCCAGCAGGGCGTAGATGAGGAGGAGCGCCACCAGATAGTTCTGGATCAGCCCGGCGAAGCTCTCGGCCTGCTCGGCCTGCTCGCCCTCGAGCGAGAAGGTGAGCCCGGGGTAGTCGGCTGCGAGCTCGGGCAGGAAATTCTCCTGAAGGTCGGCGATCACGTCGTTGGCAGCCACCTGCTTCACGTCGACGTCGGCGGTCACGTCGATGACGCGCTGGCGATCGCTGCGCTTGATCGTCGAGTAGCCGCGCCCGAGCTCCGCCCGGGCCACGGCGTAGAAGGGGACCTCGCCGCCTTCAGGGGTCCGTATGCGCAGGTCGGCGAGATCCTCGAGGGAGCGCCGGGCCTCTTCGGGGTAGCGGACCATCACGCGGACGTCGTCGCGACCGCGCTGGATGCGTTGAGCCTCCTCGCCGAAGAAAGCCTGCCGGACCTGCTTCGAGAGGTCGTCGAGGCTCAGGCCGAGGGTCTCGGCGGCGGGCAGGATGTCGAGCTTCAGCTCCTGCTTGCCCTCGCGAAAGGAGTCGTTGATGTCGAAGACGCCGGCGTAGTCGGCGAGCTTCGCCTTCAGGCGCTCGGCGGCCGCCCGGAGCCGGTCGACGTCGGGAGAGCGCAGCTGGATGTCGATCGGATCGCCGGCCGAGAAGAGATCGGCGCTGAAGTTCAGCTCGACCACATCGGGGATGTCGGGCGTGTTCTCTCGCCAACGCCGCTTGATCTCGGCGGCGCTGATCGGACGCAGGTCGCCGGACTGGATCTCGAGGCTGACCTCGCCGACATGACTGCCCGAGGCGCTGTCGGACGGCCCCGTCCCGCTATTGCCGCTCATCGGCTGCTCGCCGATCGAGAAGAGCACGTGCTTCACCAGGGACTCGCCCTTCACGGTCAGCCCCTCGGCGTCGAGCGCCTGCTTCGTCCGGAGCGCGGCCCGCTCGAGAATCCGCGTGGCGCGCTCGGTCGCCTCGACCGGCGTGCCCTGAGGCATCACGATCGAGGCGGTGACGTAGTCGCTCTCGATGGGCGGGAAGAAGGCGAAGTTCATCTTGGCTGCGCCGATGCCGAAGACGACCGTGCAGAGGGCGACGACGAGGATGGCGTTGCCGCCGGCGATCACGACGTATCGGGAGGCCAGGGCGCGGTCGAGGAGCGGACGGTAGACCTGCCGTGCCATCCGGGTCAGCCCGGTCGCCATGAAGGATTGAAAGGCCTTCCAGCGTCGAGAGATCGGACTGCGGGGGCGGGGCGGGGGGGCGTTCTCGACCTCTGCGTCCCGGGGAGCGCCCGCAGCCAGATGCCCGAGATGCGAAGGCAGCACGAGCTGGGACTCGACCACGGAGAAGACGAGACAGAGGATCGACGAGAGCCCGATCACTCCGAAGACCTGCCCCATCGTGCCCGGTGCGAAGATCATCGGCAGGAAGGCCGCGATGGTCGTGAGGACGCCGAAGATCACGGGGACGGACACCTCCTGGGCGCCCACGATCGCCGACTCGAGC
Organism: uncultured Spirochaetaceae bacterium; assembly: GCA_964466005.1. GTDB lineage: Bacteria > Myxococcota_A > UBA9160 > UBA9160 > UBA4427 > UBA4427. Next base: position 6,169 of record CAYXLY010000130.1, read on the forward strand.
GGATCCTCGGCGTTCTCCTGGTGGCGATGGATGTTCTCGCCCACCACGACGGCGTCGTCGACGAGAAGCCCCAGCACCATGATGAAGGCGAAGAGCGAGATCACGTCGATCGAGATGTCGGCCGCCGGGAAGAGCGCGAGAGCGCCGAGGATCGAGAGTGGCACGCCGAGGCTGACCCAGATCGCGAGCCTCAATCGAAGGAAGGTCGCGAGCACGACGAAGACGAGGAAGAAGCCTCCGATGCCGTTCTTCACGAGGATCTGCAGGCGATCGCGAAGGGTCTGTGCCGAGTTCGTCCAGACCGTCAGGTCGAGACCCTCGGGCAGCTGGGCCCGGAGCGTCTCGAGATGCGCGGTCACCGACTCGACGAGCTCGAGGACCTTCTGCTCGCCGACGCGGAAGACCTTGACGCTGACCGCGGGCTTGCCGTCGAAGCGGGCATGGCGGTCCTCCTCCTCGAAGCCGTCGACGATGGTCGCGACGTCGCCCAGCAGCAGGCGCGTGCCGTCGGGGTCCGTGCGCAGCACGATCCGCTCGAACTCGGGTGCCGTGTAGGCCTGCCCCTTGGCCCGCAGCAGGATCTCGCCGCTGGTCGTCTTGATCGATCCGCCGGGCCGGTCGAGCGATCCGCGGCGGACGGCGCGAACGACCTCGTCGAAGGTGAGTCCGAAGCGTCGCAGGGCCTCTTCGGAGACCTCGACCGAGATCTCGTAGTCCCGGACGTTCTGGAGCTCGACCTGCGTCACGTCGGGAAGCGACGCGATCGAGTCGCGGATGCGTTCGCCGTGGATCTTGAGGGTTCGCTCGGAGGTGTCGGCGCTGATCGCGATCTGGAGCACGGTCCGCTTGATCTCGACGTGGCTGACGATCGGCTTCTCCGTCTCGACGGGAAAGGTCGTGATGGAGTCGACGGCGTTCTTGATCTCGGAGAGCGCCCGATCCACGGGATAGCCCTCGATCAGCTCCGCGCTGACGCCGCAGGCCCCTTCGGCGGCCGACGAGGTGATCTGCTCGATGCCGTTGATGCCGTTGATCTCCTCCTCGATCCGGATGCAGACGCCCTGCTCGACCTCCTCGGGCGCGGCGCCGCGGTACTCGACCCCGATCGAGATCACGTCGATGTCGATGTCGGGGAAGGTCTTCTGCTGGATGCTCGGCAGCATCACCAGTCCACCGACGGCCATCGCCGCCATGAGCAGGTTGGCGGCCACGTGGTTCCGGGCGAACCAGGCGATCGCCCGGATCATCGGGGGCGCTCGTTCGTCGCGACCGAGGGTCGGTCGGGAGAGGGCTCGAGCAGGGGATCCTCGGCCCCCTCGATCACCCGGACGCGCATTCCGTCCAGGGCTCCCTGGAGCGGCGAGGTGCAGACCCGCTCGCCCTCGGTGAGGCCGCCTCCGACCACGATCTCGTCCCTCTCGACGCGAAGGAGATCGACGACGCGGAAGCGGAGCCTCCCGTCTTCTCCGACCACGTAGACCCTTCCGCCCGGGCGCAGGGCCTCCCGGGGCAGCACGATGGCCTCCTCGAGGAGCTGTCCCGCGATCTCCGCCTCGACGAAGAGACCGACCGCGAGCGGTGCGCTCCGCGCCTCGTCGAGTCCGAAGGGGTCGGGGACCCGCACCACGAGCTGGACCATCCGGCTGCGCGGATCGAGCTCGCCTTCGGTGCGAACCAGATGGCCCTGCCAGCGATGTCGGGCGCCGGCGAACTCGGCTCGGAGCTCGACCGGCGCGCCGATCGGCTCCGTATCCTCGTCGCGACGGGCGATCTCGGGCAGCAGCGGCACGTCGAGAAAGGCGAGCTCCCGGTCCGGCAGCGGCAGCCGCACCTCGGCGAACTCGACTCCGTAGAGGGTGGCGATCGGCGCTCCGCGCGTCACGAACTGGCCGATGTCGACCTGCTCGCTGCGGACCCGGCCGCGATAGGGAGCGACGATCCGTGTGCGCGCGAGGTCGCGTTCGGCGCGCTCGAGCCGCGCCCGCGCCTCCCGGAGGCTCGCCTCGGCGACCTTGAAGTCGTTCACCGCGTCGTCGATCCGGGACTGGCTGGCGACCGAGCGGTCGGCGAGCCGCTGCTGCCGCTCGAGCTCCTTCTCCGCGCGCGCGTGCTGGCTCTCGGCGCGCGCGACGGCGGCCCGTGCCGCCTCGCGGTCGACGCGATAGTCGGCGTCGTCGATCCGGGCCAGCAGCTCTCCCTCTTCGAAGAAGCCACCGGCCGCGAGAGAAGACGAGATCCAGAGGACCTCGCCCGAGACCTGGGGGATGAGCTCGCTCTCGGTCCGGGGCTCGACCGTGCCCTGGGCCTTCACCCTGAAGCGATGGGGCCGTGCCTCTGCCACGGTCGTCCGCACGAGCGGCGCGATCTCGGGCTGCTCCTTCTCCTCGGGGCTCCGTCGGAAGAAGAAGAGCGCGGCGACGAGGAGGATCGTGCCGAGGACGATGACGAGGATTCTGGGGATCGAAGAACGCATCAGGACCTCTTCATCGCCCCTGCTCGTCGCGTCTCCTGTCGCTCTTGGCCCCGAGCGGCGGATCCGATGGGTCGTATACGTTCGTCTCGGCGCGCCGGTGACCGGGCGTCCGTTCCGGGCCATCCGACCCGGGCGGATCGACTCGGCGGAGATCCAGCCCTCCGGCCCGCTCCGCACGCTAGAGAGCGGTTCTCGGAGTGTCAAACGAAGACGGGGCGCCGGAGCCGTCGTCGACTAGAATCGAGGCTTCGCTCGAGGATAGGGACGGAGGAAGCTCATGACTGCGACGACTCCCACGAGAGGGGCAACGAGGCCGGCCGACGGCGCGAGTCCGTCGACCCGTCGCGACGTCGAGTCCGGCTCGCGCGTCGCCTTTCGGACCTGTCCGCTCTGCGAGGCGACCTGCGGTGTCGCCGTCGAGATCGAGGACGGGCGCGTCCGGCGTGTGCGCGGCGACGCCGAGGACCCCTTCAGTCGCGGCTTCATCTGCCCCAAGGGGTCCACGCTCGGCGACCTGCATCATGACCCCGATCGTCTTCGCCGACCCCTCGTACGGCGCAACGGCGAGCTGGTGGAGGCGACCTGGGAGGAGGCCTTTGCCGAGGTCGAGCGCGGATTGCTCCCGATCCTGGAGCAACGGGGACGCCAGGCGCTGGCGCTGCTCGCCGGCAACCCGACGACGCATCATCTCGCCGCGAGCCTCTATCTGCGCCCTCTCATCTTCGCGGCCGGAACGCGCAATCTCTACACGACCTCGACCACGGATCAGATGCCGCAGCACGTCGTCTCGGGTCTGATGTGGGGCGACCCGAACGTGTTCCCCCTGCCCGACATCGACCGGACCGATCACCTCCTCATGCTCGGCGCCAACCCGCTCGCCTCGAACGGAAGCCTTCTGACGGCGCCCGACATGCCGGGGCGCTTGAAGGCGATGCCGGCACGCGGGGGCCGGATCGTCGTGGTCGATCCGCGCCGGACCGAGACGGCGGCGCGAGCCGACGAGCATCTCTTCATCCGTCCCGGGACGGACGTCTTCTGGCTGGCTTCCCTGCTTCAGGTCCTCTTCGAGGAGGACCGGGTCGAGATCGGACGGCTCGAGCCCTGGGTCGAGGGCGTCGACGCCGTCCGCGACCTCGTCCTCCCCTATACACCGGAACGCGTCGAGCCCCTCTGCGGCATCGACGCGGAGACGACGCGCCGACAGGCCCGGGCGCTCGCCGACGCCGCGGCGGCGGCGGTCTACGGGCGTCTCGGCAATCACGCGGTCGAGTTCGGGACGGCGACCGCGTGGATGGCGGCCCTGCTCAACATCCTGACGGGCAACTTCGACCGGCCGGGAGGCATCATGACGGCCTCCCCCGTGACGGCCCGGATCGACGAGCGGGAGCCCGGCGGCCGCGGCTACCGACTCGGTCGCTGGAAGAGCCGGGTGAAGGGCACGCCCGAGGTGAACGGGGAGCTGCCCGCAGCCGGGCTGGCCGACGAGATGGAGACGCCGGGAGAAGGACAGGTGCGGGCCGTCCTGAGCGTCGCGACCAATCCGATTCGCTCCTACCCGAACAGCGAACGTCTCGACCGGGCCTTCGCCGCCCTCGACTTCCATGTGGCCGTCGACATCTACGTGAACGAGACGACGCGACATGCCGACGTGATCCTGCCTCCGCCCTCGGCGCTCGAGGAGGAGCATTACGATCTCGTCTTCCTCGCCAATGCCGTGCGCAGCGTGGCGAAGTTCTCGAAGCCCGTCTTCGAGCGCGAGGGGATCTCCGAGGCGGACCTCTTCGCTCGGCTGACGCTCATCCTGCGCGGGGAGGGGGCAGGGGCCGACCCGGAGATCGTGCACGCGGAGCAGGTGGACGAGCTCCTCGACCGGTTGCTCTCCGACCCGAAGAGCCCGATCGCAGGTCGCGATCGAAGCGAGATCCGGTCGGCGCTCGAGGGGCTCGAGCCGGTCGAGAAGCTGCTCGATCTGCGGCTGCGGACGGGCTGGCGAGGCGACGCCTTCGGCGCCGTCGAGGGCGGGATCTCGCTCGAGAAGCTCGCCGAGCATCCGCATGGCGTGGATCTCGGGCCGATGGTCGAGCGCTACCCCGCCCGCCTGAAGACGGCGTCCGGGAAGCTGGAGCTCGCGCCGGCGCCGCTCGTCGAGGATTGGGCGCGTGTCGAGGCGGCCTTCGATCGGGA
>CAYXLY010000131.1:0-10794 GCA_964466005.1 uncultured Spirochaetaceae bacterium
GAGCGGCCCGCAGACGCGATCGAATGCAGGCGAACTTCCGGGACAGGACACTAGCCTCCTGTTCCGAGAGGTCGTGGAATGGACTCGATTCTCGTGGTGCTGCTGGCGATCGGGGCGATGGGGGCCGCCCTGTGGCTCTTCCTTCACGATCGTCGGACGCGGCGCATCGAGGCGCGACTGTTCGGCGGGTCGATCGAGGCTGCCTCCGACGGGCTCGATGGCTCACGTGATGGCCTGCGTAGCGGTTCGCGCGACGACCCGCTCGAGGGGGCGGCGGGCTCGGGGCAGGAATCTCGGACCGGCGGGATCGAAGCTCGGCTTCGTCTCTGGCTCACGCGCGCCGGCCATCGGAGTCCCGGAGCTCTGCGCGCCTTCGGCCTGGCCTGCGCGGGCTCGACTTTGCTTGCGGCGCTGGGGACCGCGTTGCTGATCGCCTCCGGGCTGATCGATCGGGTGGTCGAAGCCTTCACGATCCTACCCGTGATCGGCCCCGGTCTGGGCTTCCTCGTCGGTTTCTCTCCGTGGCTCTTCGGTCTCTGGATGGCTGCGCTTCCCGTCCTGCTCGTGCGTCGCGACCGCGAGCGTCGGGTGATCGAGATCGAAGGCGATCTCCCGCTGGTGATCGAGCTGCTCGCGACGCTCGCCGAGGCGGGACTGGGCTTCGAGAGTGCCATGGCAGAGGTCCTGGCTGCGCAGCCCCGAGGTCGACCTCTGGGAGACGAGCTTCGGGTCTACCAGCTCGAGGTCTCCGCCGGAGAGCCTCGCAGTGAGAGCCTGCGTCGTCTCGCGCTTCGCATCGATCTGCCTGCGCTGTCCGCCTTCAGCTCCGCGCTGATCCACGGCGAGCAGACCGGCGCATCCGTGGCGGGTCTGCTGCGACCTCAGGCTCGGCAGATCCGTCAACAGCGTCGAGAGCAGGCGCTGGCGCGCGCCGAGTCGTTGCCCGAGAAGCTGGTGGTGCCTCTGCTGCTCGGATTCCTGCCGGGGCTGCTGGTCTGGACTCTCGGCCCCGCCTTCCATCAGCTCTTCACGATGCTGGATGCGGCCATCGGCTAGCCGGGTCCGTTCGGCGCTCGCGATCTCGCGCGAGCGTCTCGGCCGTCACGCCCGGGATCAGCGGCGCGTCTCGCGTCGCATCTGCTCGAAGACGTTCATCAGGCTGAGCTCGTGGCGCTTCGGCGGGCGCGGCGGGGCGTTCTCCCGGAGTCGACGGGCGGCGCCGCGCAGGCTGGTGACGGACCGACGGATGCGGCGGCGGGTGAGGGCCCAGTCCGAGGGTGCGTTGCGGGAGAGCCAGAGGACCTGCAGCGCGGCGAGCTGCCCGGTCTGGTCCTCGGCGATCCGCTCGAGCCGGCGGGCGAGGGCGCGGCGTCCGGCGGCCGCGAGTCGGGTGGGGTCGGCGCGCCAGCCGTTGTATTCGATCGCGGCCAGCCCCTTGTCGACGGCCAGCCGCGTCGCGCGCGCCGCCCAGTCGATCTCTCGCCGCGCCCGTCCCGTGAAGTCGTCGCCGGCGCGCGCGAGACCGAGCGCGTCGATCTCCTCGAGCACCCGGTCGAGACGTCTCGCGCTGCGCTCGAGCGCCGGCCGCCTCGCATGGGCGAGGAAGAAGCTCCGGGGCAGCGTGTCGAAGTAGAGATATTGCAGCGCCGAGCCGTTGAAGATGCGGAAGCCGGCATCGTGGATCGCGCCCAGCTTCCGGTAGAGCCGCGCCAGGCGTGGGGTCGGCTCGTCGAAGACCCGGCGCGCGAAGGCGGCGTCGAACTCGCTCTGCGGACAGTCGCCCGACCAGGCCTGCTGTGCATGCCAGGCATAGCCTTGCAGCGAGACGCCGAGGGCGTTGTAATGCCCGAAGTCGCCCCAATCCGTATCGAGCAGCCCAGTCGCCCCGTGCCGGCGCCCCGCATCGGCCCAGCGCGCCACGTTGCGCTCGGCGTTCTCGATGCGCGGGAAGAGGCAGTTCCAGCTCGACGTACCCGGGCAGGCCCAGGCCTCGAAGCCCGCGCTCCGAAGGCGCCCGATGCGGTCGGCGTCGAACTCGGCCTCGTACCACCAGTCGAGCAGGACGACGTCCCGGTCGAGCGCGTCGATCGAGTCGGGATGCTGATGGGCGAAGTCGGCCCAGATCATGAGCCGCTTGTCGTGGCGCGCCGCGAGCCGCCGCAGCTTCTCGACATGCTCCACGAAGATCGAGCCCCGCCCCCGGCGAGCGGCTCGAGCCGCCGAGCGTCCGCGTCCGAGATCGAAGGGCTCGTCGCAGTTCGCGTTGAAGCGGCGCGATCGGAAGAGCGGGAGGAGCTCGTCGTAGAGGTCGGAGAGAAGCCGATAGGTCTCGGGCAGCGACGGCGACAGCGACCAGCGCCGCTCGCTCTCCGCCAGCGACGCATGGCGTTCGAGCGAGAGCAGCCGCTCCATGTGGCCCAGGGACTGGAGGCAGGGGACGAGCTCCACGCCGTGATCGAAGGCCTTCGCGTCGAGCCACAGGATCGTCTCGGCATCGAGCGGACTGGCACCGGCGCCGATCTCGGGGTGGCGGCGGAAGGCGAAGGGATGCTCGACGTAGAGCATGAGGACGTTGAGCCGCAGCCGCGCGCAGAGCTCCACGAGCTGGCCGAGCGTCTCGCGGGTCGGCACCTTTCCGCGGGAGACGTCGAGCATCAGTCCGCGATCGCGGAAGTCCGGCTGATCGAGCACGTCGAGCGCGGGCAGGCGCCCGTCGCCGTCGACGAGCTGGCCGAGCGTCTGGAGCCCGTATCCGATCCCGTGGAGGCTGGGGGCCCGGATCTCGGCGCCGCGAGGCGAGATCCGAAGGCGATAGGCGTCCCGCGCCGTCTCGGCGCGGGGCTCGAGCGCGGCCTCCCGGTCGAGCACGCAGCGGATCGACGGCTCGCCCGCCGACGACCGGGCGGCGGCCGAACGCGCTGCGCGGCCGGCGGTGGCGGAGGTCTCGGCGTGGGCGCTGCGCTCGATCGCGAGCCGATGGCCACAGCGCGCCTCGATCTCGTCGCGCACGGTCTGCGCGGCGATCCGCAGTCGGGGGTCGAGCGGCGCCTTCGAGACCGGCAGCTCGATCGGCATGCCGGTCGCGAGCGCCAGCGTGCCCTGTCGACGTCGCAGACGTCTGGGTTTCGGAAGCAGCGGAGGGATCCTGCCGGATCCCGCTCGCCTGCGGTCGGATCTTCGAGCCCCCATCGACCGCCCAGTGTACCCGGCCCGCTCCCGGAGGCCGGGGCCAGGGGCCTGCGGCCTGCGGCGACCGTCGGCTTCGGAGCTCTGCCGCCGGGAAGCGGTCGGGAGCGACTGGAAGGGAAGGGCCCGCGGTCGGGCGCCCGAACGAGGAGCGCCCGGGCCGGCTCCTCGCACGAAGTGTGCGAAGGGAGGGGTAGCCAGCCCGGGCGCGGGAAACGATGTCCTCGCTCGTCGTCTCTCGAAGGGGTAGAGCAATGCCCGTGCCAAGCGGGGCCAAAGCCCCTCTTCTCGAGCAGGGCGCCCTCCGAGCGTGCGCTTCGACGGGGTGCGGAACGGGGCCGGAGGGCTCGCGGAAGGCCCTGCGCAGTCGCCTCGTCTGCGGCGTGCAGCGCCTCGCGGTGGGTGACACAAAATGCTGCCATGCGGGCTCGAATTCCGTCGCTGCGCGGCGGGCTCGGATCCGGAGCCGGGGGGTGCGGTACGGGGGCGGCGCTCTGGGGCCGCGCGCGGCCGCGTCGGGACAGCGGGACATCGGGACATCGGGACATCGGGACAGCGGCGTAGCAGCGTGGCAGGCGGCCCGCGTGGCCGTCCGGATGGCGCCTGGAGCGCGATCAGATCGAAGGCGGCACCGGTCCCGTTCCCGACCTCCGCGCCAGGGACCGGAGCCCGCGCGCGAGGGCGGCCGTATGGTCGGGCGTCGTCCCGCAGCAGCCTCCGACGAGGGCCACGCGCGTGGCGGGCGACCAGGCGCCGGCGGCCTCGAGCCAGCCCTCGAAGAGCGCCGCGAACGCCGCGGGCGTCACATCTTCGGAGCGCGCGAAGCCCTTCTCGTCCTCCGGCTCTCCGAGGTTGGGGGCGAGCAGGAGCGGAGCCTCGAGGGCCGCGAGGCTCGCGATCGCCCCCGGGATCGTCGAGGGTGGGACACAGTTCACGCCCACGGCCAGCGCCCCGGCCTCGAGGACGCTCGCAGCCGCCTCGGCAAGCGACTCGCCGGAGAGAATGCGACCGCGTTCCCAGGACACGAAGCTGGCCACGACCGGTCGTCCCGTCGCACGGGCGGCCGTCACGGCGATGCGGGCCTCTCGCAGCGTGCCCATCGTCTCGACCAGGATGAGATCGACGCCGGCCTGGGCCAGCAGCCCTGCATGGCGAACGTGTTCGCGTTCAAGGGTGGCCGGGTCGGGTACGAGGTCGGGCCGGTAGCAGTCCTCGAGCGGGGGCTGCGAGCCGGCGACCCAGGGCGGGCGAGCCCCAGCCCCCAGCGCCTGCGCCCCCCGCTCTCGCGTCCCCTCTCTGGGCGCGTCTCGAGGGGCGTCTCGCGTCGCCTGTCCCGCGGCCTGCCACGCGGCCTCCCGTGCCAGCCTCACGGCGAGTCGCGTGAGCGCCCGCGCCCGCCGCGCCGGCGCGGTCAGTCCGGCACGCCGGAGCGTCCGCTCCTGGGTGCGGAAGGTGTTGGCGGTGAGGATCTCGGCGCCGGCGGCGGCGTAGCGTCGGTGGACCTCCCGGACCTGCTCGGGGGCCTCGATCAGCGCGTGGGTCGACCAGAGGGGCAATCCGGTCTTCAGGCCCGCCCGCTCGAGCTCCGTGCCCGTCGCCCCATCGAGCAGCAGCGGGCGGTCGCCGGACGCGAGGCGCTCCGCGAGGCCCGCCGGCTCGTCGGCACCGGGCGTCTCGTCCCCTCCGAATGCCTCGCCCGCGGGACCGCGACCCGCTTCACCTCTCTCGCCCGGCGGCTCCTCGATCATCCCCGCATCCTACCCGACCTCCCCGCTTCTCCCGCTCTCTCTGCTCTGCCCGCCCCTCCCGCAATCGGTGCGGGCAGCGCTATGCTCGCGGCCCCGGGAGCGCCTCCCTGTCCGATTCCCGGCATGCGGCTTCCGGCTCGCGATCGCCGGGACCGGGCTTCGCTTCCCATCGCCTCCATCGCTCTCTTCGGAGATTCCGTGACCGAGACCCGAGCTCCGGAAATTCCCGCCGATCGCCCGCTCGCGATCTTCTGCGACTTCGACGGCACGTTCTCCGTGCAGGACGTCGGCTCGACCCTCGCGCAGCGGCTGCTGCCCGAGAAGCGAAAGCGTCTCTGGCAGCGCTTCGAGCAGGGTGAGCTCACCGCCTGGACGTACGCCGTGGCCCTTCTCGACGGACTCGTCCTCCCGGAGAAGGATCTCGACCGCTTCCTCGAAACGATCGATCTCGATCCCGGCGCCCGGGCGATGCTCGCGTGGTGCCAGCGCCAGGAAGTGCCCTTCCGGATCCTCTCCGACGGCTTCGACTGGAATCTCGAGCGGCTGCAGGCGATGAACCAGATCCGCTTCGACTACGACGCCAATCATCTCGAGTACCGGGGCGACGTCTGGCATCTGGCGCCGGGCCGCCCGAACCCCGCCTGCGGCTGCGGAACCGGGAGCTGCAAGCGGGGACTGATCGGCGCCTATCGCGCGCGGCATCCCGAAGCCTTCTGCGTCCACATCGGCAATGGTCGCGTCTCGGATCTCTGCGGCGCGCTCGAGGCCGACCTCGCCTTCGCCAAGGACACCCTCGCTCCGGCGCTCGACGCCCTGGAGCGTGGCTACAGGCCCTTCGAGACGCTGCACGACGTGCTCGAGGACCTGACCGCGGGGTCGAGGAGCCCGTCTTGAGCGCGGCGTCGACCGGCGCGCCGCTGCGGGTCGCCGTCGTCGGAGCGGGGCTGGCGGGCCTGCGTGCGGCGACGGAGCTCTCGCGCCAGGGCCATGCGGTCCGGGTCTTCGAGGCGCGAGCCCAGGCCGGGGGACGCGCCCGCGGCGAGTGGCGAGAGGGCCATTGGATGGAGGGCGCCTGGCCCGTCCTCTGCGGCCGCGACCGCACGCTCGAGCGCTGGGTGCGCGAGTGCGGGCTCGGCGATGCGATGTGGCCGCTGCGTCCCGTGCAGACGACCCTTCGATTTGCGGGCGAGACCCTGCCGGTCGACGGTCTCAGCCTGCGCGGCGCCGCGCGGATCCCCGGCCCGCGTCCCTGGGAGCGTTTCCGGTTGCTGCGCTGGCCCCGCCTGATGGATCGCTACGCGCCGCTTCTCGATCCGGCGCGGCCCGAGCGCGCGGCGCCCCTCGACTATCGGAGCGTGCGCGACCACGTGAAGCTCTACCTCGGCGAGCGCGCGCTCGATGGCTGGCTCGCCCCCGAGATGCAGGGCGCCTGGGGTGACTCGGTCGAGTCGCTCTCCCGGGTCGCGCTGCTGCTCCATTGCCGTGCGATGGGGCTCGGAGAGAGTCGGCCCGGACTGCCGGGACTGCCCCGACGGCCGCTCGCGGAGCTCGTCGAGGCCGCCGTCGAGCGGCTCGATCTGCGGACCTCGACCGCGGTCGACCGCGTCGACGAGGAGCCGGCAGGGGGATTCCGGATCGAGACGACCGATGGACGGGGTCAGCGGGAGGCGGACTGCGTCGACGCGGTGGTCGTCGCGGTCGGTCCGCGGGAGGCGGATCGCATCTGCGCGCCGCTGCTGACGGCGGCGGAGCGCGACTTCTTCGGCGCGGTCGAGGAGCGCCCCGGCGTGAGCCTCGCCGTGGCGCTCGAGGGCGTCGATCGCGGCCTTCCCCAGGAAATCCGGGTCTCCCGGCGACAGCGCACGGCCCTCTCCTCCCTCGTGATCGAGCCGGGCCAGCTCGACGGACGCGCGCCGGAGGGCCGCAGCCAGCTGCTGGCCGTCGTGCGCGATGCGCTCGCGCAGCGCTGGGCGGAGATGGCGGACGACGTCGTCGCCAAGACCGCGCTCGCCTCGTTCGAGGCGATGGTTCCGGGCCTGCGCACACGCGTCCGGTCCGTTCGCATCACCCGCTCGCGCCTTCCCTGCTTCGAGGTCGGTCATTACCGGCGCCTCGCCCGCTTCCAGCGGGTTCAGGCGGATCGCAGGGCCCTCGGCCGTCGTCTCTACTGGGCCGGCGACTATCTCTCCGGCGCGACCTTCGAGGCGGCCGCGCGATCGGGCCTGCGTGTCGCCGGCGAGCTCGCCGCCGACGGGGCCTGTTAGGCGTCGAAGGCCCGTCCGACGCGGCCGACCCGTGCGACCGGCGATCGGTCGCCGCGCCGGCCGGCGTGCCGTCCTGCCGCATCCGGGCCGCGCTCGTCGGGTCTCAGGCAATCCCGAGCCAGACGGCGAGGCCGGCCAGGGCGAAGGCCGCCAGCCAGATCATCCCGACGCCCCGGGCGAGATGACGCAGCCCGCGCCGGCTCCGCGATCGCCAGAAGAGATCGGCCGTCATCCCGAGGACCAGCAGCAGGGCCACGCCGGCGAAGGGGTTGCGGTCGACGAGGCCGAGCACGACGAGCGCGGCGCCGAGTGCGCCGAGGCTCAGGACGATCACGATCAGCAGCGGCCAGAGCGTCGACTCGTGCAGCAGCACACCGAGCACCTCGTCGAGGCTGCTCGGACCCTCCTCGCGGGCGCCAGGGCTGCCTCCCGCGCCTCCGGCACCTCCCGCACCTTCAGCCCCTCCGGCAGAGCAGGAGCCTTCGCTTCGCCGCGCTCTGCTGGGGTCCTCGTTCAAGCCCTTCCGCCCCTGCCGATCCCTCGGATCCTTCCGGCTCTCGTCATCGGGACTCACCCGCCCGCTCCTCCTCCCGCGCCGTCCTCCCTCAAGACGAGACGCGTCGCTCCTGCTCCGCCTTCCTCGCGCGCGGCCTCCAGCCAGCGGACGACCGCCCGGTGACGGGAGACGCGCTCGCGGACCGCGCTGCGGAGGGCACCGGTCCCGATGCCGTGGATCACGCGGAGCTCATGGCGCTCCTGGGCCTGGGCGAGGTCGAGCGCTTCCTCCAGTCGGTCGAGCGCCTCGTCGACTCGCAGTCCTCGCAGGTCCGTCTCCGCGGGCTGGCCATAGGCCGTGTCCGCCTCGCTCTCGGCGTTCGCTGCGAGGCCGGCCTTCGCCTCGGGGCGCGACGGGGGGGAGAAGGACGACTCGGGTGGGGCCGCGGCCAGCTGGTCGCGGTCGACCCTCAGCTTGGCGCCCGCGACCTGGACGAAGACCTGGCCCTTGCGATCGGGAAGCGAGAGGAGCCTTCCGAGGCTGCCTCCCGGAGTGCGGACCGGGTCGCCGGGCTGGATCCGGGACCAGTCGACCGGTCCCGCGGCCGACTCCGTCGCCGACGGCCCGGGGCTCTCGGGCAGCAGCCCCTGCTCCGACTGCGTTTGCTCGGTCTCTTGACGGAGCGCCTCGAGCCGATCGCGTGCGACGGCGGCGCGCCGCGAGCCCGGCTGACGCTGGAGCTCGGCGATGATGCGCGCGACCTCGCCGTGGGCCGCCCGGAAGGAGGCGTCGAGCTCGTTGCGCATCTTCTCGAAGAGCGCATCGCGGCGCTCCTGCAGACGCGCGAGCCGCGCGCGGTACTCGTCGCGCAGCTGCTCGCCTTCGCGCCGGAGCGCCTCGGCCGTCGCTTTCTCCGTCTCGAGCAGAGCGCGGCTGGCGGCGAGCTCGGCGAGCATGCGATCGAGCTGGCGATCCTCCCGGTCGAGCAGCGCGGAGGCCCGGTCGAGGACGGCCCGGGGGACGCCCATGCGGGCCGCGACGACGGCCGCCGACGAGGCGCCTGGCGCGCCGAGGCGGATGCGATAGGTGGGGGCCAGGGTCTCGGGATCGAACTCGACGCTCGCGTTCTCGAAGCGCTCGTCGACCTCCGCCATCTCCTTCAGCAAATTGTAGTGGGTCGTCGTGACCGTGCGTGCGCCGGAGCTCGCGAGCGCCTCGAGCGTCGCCTGGGCGATGGCCGCGCCTTCGGAGGGATCGGTTCCGACGCCGATCTCGTCCAGACACGCGAGCGTGTCGGGTCCGGCCCCGCGCAGCATCGCGGCCAGGCTCGACATGGCGGCGGAGAAGGTCGAGAGGCTCTCCTGGATGTCCTGATGATCCCCGATGTCGGCCAGCACGCAGCCGACGAGATCGACCCGCGCGCCCGCAGCGGCGGGCACGTGGAGACCGGCGCGCACGAGGAGCGCCGCGAGGGCGATGGACTTGAGCGCCACCGTCTTGCCGCCCGCGTTCGGACCCGAGAGGATCAGGACGGAGAAGTCGCGGCCTACGGCGAGATCGTTCGCCACGCACTGATCGGGCGGGATCAGCGGATGGCGCAGTCCGGGCAGGTCGAAGATGCCCTCGCTCCCGACTCGCGGCTCGACGGCCTCCCATCGGCGGGAAAGGTCGCCCCGGGCCAGGGCGAGGTCGATCCGGGCCAGCGTCTGCAGGCTCTCGTCGAGCGACTCCCCATGGCGCGCCACCGCCGTCGACAGCTCGCGCAGCACGCGGGCGATCTCGCGCTCGATCGTGAGCTCGGCCTGCCGATGACGATTGTTGAGCTCGACCATCGCTTCGGGCTCGACGTAGAGGGTCGTGCCCGAGCGCGAGGCGTCGTGGACGATGCCGCGAACCCGACCCCGGGCATCGGCCTTCACCGGCAGCACGTAGCGACCGCTTCGCACGGTGTAGAACCGATCCGAGAGATGGGGGGACACGTCGGCGTGCTGCAGGGTCCGCTCGATGCGGCTCTGGAGGTCGCCGGCGAGCTTGCGCGCCTCCCGCCGTGCCTGGGCGAGGCTCGTCGAGGCGGCGTCGCGCACCTCGCCACCGGGATCGATGCAGCGGGCGATGGCGCCGGCGACCTCGGGCAGGCCGTCGAGGCGATCGCTCTCCGACGCGAGGGTCGGACAGCTCTCGACCCGCCGCTCGAAGAAGGTCTTCGTGGCCTGCAGCGCCTCGAGGGTCATGCGGACGTCGAGCAGCTGGAGCGGCTCGAGCAGGCTCCCGCGCGCGACCTCGGCGAGGGCTGCCCGGAGGTCGGCGCAGCCGCCGAGCGGCGGTCGTTCGTCGCGGTCGAGCAGCGCGCGGGCCTCGCTCGTCTCGCGTAGGCGCGCCCGAACGCCCTCCTCGCTCGTCTCGAAGAGCGCGTCGGGCTCCCGGTCCTCGAGGCGCAGCCTCCCCTGCGGCGTGCGGCAGGACATGCGCAGCGCGTCGAGGATCCGAGACCATTCGAGGCTCTCGAGCGTGGATTGCGCGACCGTGAAGGACATCCGGCGAGTCTAGGCGCCCGCTGGAGGCGCCGCTGCGCGCGCCGGAAGACCGGCAGGCTCGCGCGGGCGTCGCGCCGGGACGCGCGGTCCGCCTTCAGTTGCGCTTCGACCCGCCGAAAGAGCCAGGGATGGCCAAGACACGTCCGACGGAGGCGGCGCTCGAGTGCTCGAGCGCGCTCGATCAGATGAGTGCCGAGGAGATGCTCCGGCTGATCCATGCCGAGGACGGCGTGGCGCATGCGGCGGTGGGCGAGGTCCTGCCGCGCATGGCGGAGGCGGTGGAGGTGCTCGGCTGCTCGCTCGCCGGCGGAGGACGCTGGTTCAACGTGGGAGCGGGCACGAGTGGCCGCCTCGGCGTGCTCGATGCGTCGGAGATCCCGCCGACCTTCGGGCTGCCGCCGCGCATCGTGCAGGGCGTGATCGCCGGCGGCGACCGCGCGCTTCGTCAGGCGGTCGAGAACGCCGAGGACGACCCGCATGCCGGCGCCTTGGCGCTGGAGGAGCGCGGGCTCACGATGGGCGACGTCGTGGTGGGCATCTCCGCCAGTGGTCAGACTCCCTTCGTG
>CAYXLY010000132.1:0-10692 GCA_964466005.1 uncultured Spirochaetaceae bacterium
GGCTGTCGAGCGGCGAGGCCTGGCGGGATTTCTGTCGATCCCTCGAGGCGGCCGGAGAGCATCTGATCCGCTTCCCGACCGCCCAGACGGCCCTGCCCGGCGAGATGCAGGCCGAAGGCATGAAATACGCCCTGGGCCTCGTGACGGGCGGCGTCCTTCAGGCCCTCCAGCTCTCCGATCCCGACCACCCCAGACTCGTCCGCAATCCCGACTCCGCGGCGAAATGGGGCGCGGAGAACGTCGACAACCAGTATCTGTGGTGTCGGGTCCGGCCGGACGCCCGCTATCGGATCGAAGGCCATCGAAGCAACGTCTTCGAGGCGCTGCTCGAGACCAAGGACGGCTACATGCAGCTCGGAGACGATCGGATCTTCGACACCCGGCTGCTCAGCGAGCTCGAGTGCGAGGCCGACGGTCGCTTCGAGATCCTGCTCTCGGCGGAGAGGCCCGAAGGTCATCGGGGCAACTGGATGGCGATGCCGCCCGGCACGCGATATTTCGCCGTCCGCCAGTATCTGGTCGATTGGGAGACGGAGGAGCCCGCCCGATTCGAGATCCACCGGATCGGCGGCGAAGGTGTCCCGCCGGAGCCCACCTCGCCGGCGCGCATGGCCGAGCTCCTCGACGAGGCCGGTCTCTGGACCCTGCAGACCGCGCGCTTCTGGCAGGAGTGGATCGAGCAGCTGCGCCGCGATCACGTGAAGGGCGAGCTCCAGCCTCCGCGTCCCTTCGTGGGCGGCGCTCGCGACATCGTCTATGGCAACGACTGGTGGAGCCTCGATCCCGACGAAGCGATGATCATCGAGTGCGAGGTGCCGGACGCGCGCTACTGGCAGACCCAGCTCTGCGACGTCTGGTTCCGAACGATGGACTGGGCCACACACCAGACGGGGCTCAACCACATGCAGACCCGGGTCGACGCGGACGGCCGATTTCGCGTCGTGATCGCCCACCGGGATCCCGGCGTGCAGAACTGGCTCGACACCTGCGGACACCCGGAAGGGATGATCCAGTACCGCTTCATCTGGACGAAGAACCGGCCCCAGCCCAGCGTGAAGGTCGTCCCCTTCGAGTCGCTCCGCGAGTCGCTGCCTCCGGAGACGCCGGACTTCGGTCCCGAAGAGCGACGTCGAGCGCTCGCGATCCGGCATCGGCATCTCGCTCGGCGCGAGCCGGTCACCTGATGGCGGCCGGGAGCACGAAGAAGATGCGGGCGTGGCAGACCGTCCGCTCCGGCCGCCCGTCGGAGGCCCTCGTCTCGAGCCCCGACGTCGCCCCGCCCGATCCCGGCGGCCAGGACCTCCAGCCGAAGCGTGTTCGCATCGGCTGGAGGTCCTGGCCGCCGGGATCGGCCTGCCCGACGCACTCATGTGCGGGGGAAGCTATGCCCTGACGCCCCGTCTCCCCTTCACCCAGGGCCAGGAGGTCGTCGGCCGCATCGCCGAGATCGGGCCGGACATCGTCGGACGGCGGGTCGGCGAGCGGGTGATGGCCGTGACCCGCTTCTACACGGGACACGGCGCCTTCGCGGAGCAGTGCCTGGCACTCGACGACTTCTGCCTGTCCGTCCCGGACGACATGACGGATGCCGAGGCTGCGGGCTTCCTGATCCCGTTCCACACGGCCCATATCGGGCTCATTCAGAGAGGTCGGCTCGAGCAGGGCGAGACGCTCCTGGTGCTCGGCGGCTCGGGAGGGACCGGCTCCGCCGCCGTACAGCTCGGCCGCGCACTCGGGGCGCGCGTGATCACGACCGCGGGCGGACCGCAAAAGGCGGAGTTCTGCCGAGAGCTCGGGGCGGACCTCGTCATCGACCATCGACAGGAGGACATCGCGGAGTCGGTGCGAGCCTTCACGGAGGGCGAAGGCGCCCACGTGGTCTACGACCCGGTCGGGGGAGACGCGTTTCGTGCCGCCACCCGCTGCATCGCCCATGAAGGGCGCATCCTCGTCGTCGGCTTCGCGAGCGGAGAATGGGCGCGGGTCGAGACGGCTCATCTGGTGACCCAGAATTATTCGGTCCTCGGCGTGATCCCGACGGGCTACGACCGCGCCTTCAAGGAGGCCGCCCAGTCCCGACTCGTCGAGCATTGGCGCCGGGGACGGCTCCGCGTCCCGATCCATGCGTTCGTCCCCTTCGACGCCTTGCCGCAGGCGCTCGAGCAGCTCCAGGGGGGAGGCGTCCGTGGCAAGCTCGTCCTGGCCGTCGACCCGGATGCGACGGCCCCGGACGGTACTCCCCGCCGCCTCTGATGCGCGGACTCCGCCGCGTGCGTCGCCCGCTCCTCTGAGCCACCCTCCGACGGCGAGCGACGACGCCGAAGCGAGCCAGGGTGGGACGCGGCCGTTCACGCAAGCGACAGGGACAGCGACAGGGAGAAGATCTCGAGATGACCTCCAGCTCCACGCCGTCGACGGGCGAGCCGACTCCGGGCGAGCCCGACTTCGTCTTCGACCCGATGAGCCCCGAATACGATCGCGATCCCTATCCCATCCTCGCGCACATGCGCTCCCACTCGCCGATTCACGAGTGGGGGCCCCTGGGCGCCCTCTTCCTCTCGCGGCATCGGGACGTCGTGTCGGTCCTCGCCGACGAGGAGCGATTCTCGCCGGACCGCCGCCGCTGGGAGCATTTCGTTCCGCCCCCTCCCGAGCATGCCGACCATCCGATCGTCCGGCTGCAGGGCTCGAACATCCTGGCCTACGACGGCGCCGAGCATGCACGCCTGCGCAAGCTCGCCTCGGTCGCGCTCACCCGACGCGCCGTGCGGACGCTCGAGCCCCTCATGGGCGAGCTGGCCGACGAGCTGATCGATCGCTTCATCGGGTCGGGAAGCTGCGACTTCGTGGCCGATTTCGCCTCCGTCTTCCCCGTCACGATCGTCAGTCGCTTGATGGGCATCTCGCCCAACAGCGAGCGCGAGCGGCGATTCAAGGCGCTGGCCGACTCCGCGGTCGTCGCCTTCAACCCGATGTGCAGCGACGAGGAGAAGCTCCGCTCGATCCACAGCATGACGATCCATCTCGAGGAGGTCCGTGCCCTGATGGACGAGAAGCGCGCCACTCCGGGGGCGGATCTCATGACGGACATGATCCAGGCCGAGTCGGAGGGCGACCGCTTCACCTCCGACGAGATCCTCTCGACGGTGATGGCGATCATCGTCGCCGGATCGGAGACCACCGCGAACTCCCTCTCCTTCGGCCTGATCGAGCTGATGAAGCATCCCGACCAGCTCGCTCGCTTCCGCGACGACCCGACCGTGCGGGCGAACGGGGGCTACGAGATCATCCGCTACCAGCATCCGGGTCGCTTCCTGCCGCGCTATGCGCGCCAGGACACCGAGGTCGAGGGCGTCCCGGTGCGCCGGGGACAGATGCTGCTCTGCTCGGTGCCGAGCGCCCAACGTGATCCCGAGGCGATCCCGGAGCCCGACCGGTTCGACATCGAGCGAACGCCGACGGATCTGAGCTCCTTTGGCGTCGGTCGGCATTTCTGCATCGGCGCCCAGCTCGCCCGACTCGAGCTCGAGGTGGCGCTCGGACGCGTGGTGGAACGACTGAGGGACGTGGAGCTCGAGGGGGACTTCGAATCGATTCCCTATCGCGCGAACCCCGCCGTCCGCGGCCCCCAGGCATTGCCGATCCGCTTCGCGGCCGGCCGGCCACGCGATGCGGTCCGCGCCTCGTGACCGCCCCCTCCACTCCGAGCGCGGAGCGCGGCCCTTGCTCCGGCATCCGGGTCCTCGACTTCACGTCGGTGATCTCCGGCCCCCTGTGCACGCAGGCGCTGGGCGATCTCGGCGCGGACGTGATCAAGGTCGAGCCGCCGATGGGCGAGTCGGGCCGCTACAGCGGGGCGCCGTTCCGCGAGCCCGGCTTCTCGGGCATGCTCGCGCAGTTCAATCGCAACAAGCGCAGCCTCGTCGTCGATCTCAAGTCCGAGGGTGGTCGCGACCTGATCCTCGACCTCGCCGCGAAGGTCGACGTCGTCGCCGAGAACTATCGGCCCCACGTCATGGAGGGCCTGGGCCTCGGCTGGGAGAGCCTGCACGCGCGCCACCCCGGGCTGATCTACCTGGCCATCAACGGCTTCGGGAACGATGGCCCCTACGCGGAGCTGCCGGCCTACGACATGGTCATGCAGGGGCTCATCGGCCTGATGCCGGAGCAGGGCGGAGAGGGCCCGCCTCGGCTCGTCCAGGGAAGCGTGGCCGACAAGTCGACCTCGCTCACCGCGGTGAACGCCGTCCTCGCGGCCCTTCTCGCTCGCGAGCGGGATCCCGAGCGGAGGGGACAGCGCGTGGAGGTCGCGATGCTGGACGCCTACGCCGCGTTCGCGCTGCCCGAGGCGATGATCTCGCGGGCCTTTCCGCCGCTCGAAGGCGACGCGGGCTCGAGCGCCGACTTCTTTCGATGTTGGGAGACGGCCGACGGATACGTGGTCGGCGTCATCATCCAGGACACTCAGTTCGCGGGCCTCTGTCGCGCCCTGGATCGCCCCGACCTGGCCGGCGACCCCCGCTTCGAGAAGATGGGACCGCGCTTCCAGCACTACTCGGAGCTCGTCCCGCTCCTCGCCCGGGAGATCCGCCTGCACGAGAGCGCCCCCTTCCTCGCGCGGGCTCGAGCGGAGGGGGCGCCCTTCGCTCCCGTGAACGACGTCGAAGGCTTTCTCGACGATCCGCACGTGAGACATCGGGAGAGCGTGATCGAGGCCGAGGATCCCCGCTTCGGCCGCGTCCGCTACCTCGCTCCGCCGATCCGCTTCGGACGCACGCCGGCGCGAATCGAGAGACACGCGCCCCGGCTCGGCGAGCATACCGACGAGGTCCTGCAGGAGCTGGGAATCGAGCCGGAGACCATCGCCCGCCTGCGCGAGGCGGGCACCGTGCGCTAGCGCCCTGCTCCGCCCGGACTCGAGCGGGCCTCCTTCTCGAGCGGGTCCCGGTCGCGCTATTCGAAGCTCGCTCGGGTCCGGGGACGTCCGCCGGGACCGCTATAGGCCATCCCGAAGCCGGGCTCCTCGCCGTCGCGCCACTCGGGCAGCGCCACGCTCGCCAGCGCCTCCCGGTAGCTCGCGATCAGCCGATCCTCCGCCTCGTAGTCGAAGGGGTCCTGGAGCACCTTCTCCTCGATGCCTCCGGGCTCCGGAGGGTTCTCGACCAGCCAGCGCGCGGTGCGGGCGAGCGCTTCTCGAGGGGGCACGACGTCGCGGTAGCCGAGCTCGGACTCGATCCGGGCGAGGCTCACCATGCGATGGGTGGTCCAGGGCTGTGCCACCAGGGGGCGGGCGGGTATCGCGAGCTCCCAGGGCATCGAGACGATCTCCCACTCGTGACCGAGCTCCCGGGCGATCGTGTCCGCGACCTGACGCAGACTGAGCACCTCCTGGTCGCCGCAGTTGTAGACCCGCCCCCGGGCCTTCTCCGGCTGGTCCACCGCCAGCAGCAGGGCGTGCGCGAGATTCTCGACGTATCCGAAGTGGGAGAGGCTGAGCCCTCCGTCCGCGAGGATCAGATGCGGTCTGCGGTCCAGGATCCGTCGGACGATCGACCACTCCCGGGGCGCGGGCTGTCGCGGGCCGTAGACCCAGGGGTAGCGGAAATGCGTGGCCTCGGGCTGCGCCTCGAAGACCCGCTCCTCCGTCCGCGCGACACGAAAGCCCTTCTCGTCCTGCGACGGGTCGACGACCCGGACGCCGTCCTCCGGCGTCGGCACCGGCATGCCCAGCGGCTCGCACGCCGCGGCGTTCATGTATCCCCGATAGACCGGAAAGCCTCCGACGGAGAGGAAATGTCCGACCCGTCCCGCCAGGATCTCCGCGTTCCGGCGGAGGCGCCCGTAGGTCACGATCCCGACGTCGAAGCTGCGTCCGGCGAGAGCCTCGCGGACCTCGTCCGGATCGAAGGCGTCCGTGTGGAGATGCTCCACGTCTTCCGGAATTCCGGCGGGCTCGTGGCGTCCGCTGTGGAGGATCGTGGTCCGGAATCCCCGATCTACCAGGCCCTGCACGACATGCGGTCCGGTCGGCCCGGTTCCTCCGATCACCAGCGCGTTCATTTCACGACCTCCCTTCGACTCTCCACATCGCCCTTCGAGGTGATACCGTCTCTCCCGCAAACCGGCCCGAAGCCGCCAGCGAGGAAGACCCGCCGATGCCCCGCAAAGACGATATCAGAATGACCGAGGACGAGATCCGAAGCTATCTGCGAGAGGGACACACGATGACTCTCGTGAGCAACGGACCCCGAGGCTATCCCCACGCCGTCGCCATGTTCTATGCGCTCGACGACGACCTGACGATCCGGATCGCCACCTACGCCAGCAGCCAGAAGGTCAAGAACATCGAGCGCGACCCGCGCGTGACGCTCCTCGTCGAGACCGGCCACGCCTACAGCGAGCTCCAGGGCGTCATGATCGAGGGCCAGGCGGAGATCGCGAACGATCTCGACCTCACGGTCGCCACCATGATCGAGGCCAACGCCAACACGGGGAGTCCCCTGCCCGACATCGAGCTGATCCCGGACGACGTCAAGCAGAAGATGGCCGGCAAACGCGTCCTGCTGCGCATCCGGCCTGAGCGCTTCGTGTCCTGGGATCACGGCAAGCTCCCGAGCAGCAAGACGCCCGACGCCATGAAGAAGGCGCTCTGATGTCCGCGGATCTCGAGCGGCTGCTCGCCTACCAGGAGATCCGCCAGCTCGCCTCACGGTACGCGCTCTGTGTCGACTCCCGTGATCTCGACGGACTCGTCCGCCTGTTCGTGCCCGACGTCCGCGTCGGGCGGGAACGCTCCGGCCGCGACGCCCTGCGCGCGGACTTCGACCGCAGTCTGCGCTCGGTGGGCGTCACGTTCCTGAACACGGGCAATCACGTGATCGACCTCGTGGATCGGGATCATGCCCGAGGCGTCGTCTACTGCCGTGGAGAGATCCAGGATGGCGGTCCCGAGAGCGATCGTTGGATCATCCAGGCCATCCAGTATCACGACCGCTACGAGCGCCGCGACGGCGAGTGGCTCTTCGTTCGACGCAGGCATCGTCTGGTCTACGGGGCGGAGCTGGGAAGCAATCCGCTCGAGCTTCCTCCCGCCGACTGGCCCTCGAGCCAGACGGGGATCGGCACGCTGCCCCACGAGCTCGACAGCTGGAAGCGGTTCTGGGGGCTCGACGAAGGAGCCCGCTCCTGAGGCCGAGACCTCGCGGAGACGGGCGTCCCCTTCGAGGGGCTCGCAGCGCTCGCGCCTCGGCGATCCGATCCTCGCGCCTCCCGCGGCTCCCCGCCGATCCCTTCCGGATGAAATCCCGCTCCGGGCGAGCTATCCCCTGCCCATGAAGCGAGTCCAGATCCATGCCCCGGGAGACGTCCGGCTGGACGAGGTTCCGGAGCCCGAGATCGGTCCGAGAGACGTGCTGCTCCAGGTGGGGGCCTGCGGCATCTGCGGCAGCGACGTGGGCTATGTGCGTCTCGGCGGCGTCGCGGGTCCCGTCGACGAGCCCATGCCGCTGGGACACGAGCTGGCGGGCACCGTCCTGGCGGTGGGCGATCAGGTCGAAGGCATCGCCGTCGGGGCGCGCGTCGCGCTGAACCCGACCGCGGCGGGTCATCCGATCGGCAACGGCGGTCCCGAGGGCGGCTTCGCTCCGAAGCTGCGCGTCCGCGACGCCGTCCCCGGACGCAACCTCTTCGAGATCCCCGACGAGATGCCCTTCGCGATCGGCGCCCTGGCCGAGCCGCTCGGCGTGGGCATGAACGCGGTGGACCGAGTCGGTGTCCAGAGCCACGAGAAGGTCGCGGTCCTGGGGGCCGGGCCGATCGGATTGGCCGCGCTCGTGACCCTCCTCGACCGCGGCGTCGAGAACATCGTGTCGATCGACCTCTCGGACAGACGCCTCGACGTGGCCCGCGAGCTCGGCGCACCCGATACCCTGAATCCGGGCCGCGAGGACCTCTGGAAGGGCCTGACGGAGAGACATGGACCGGTCCAGTTCTACGGAATGCCCCTCGTGGGAACCGACGTCTTCATCGAGGCCTCGGGTGCCGCCTCGGTGCTGGCGCAGATCATCGACCGGGCGAAGCCCCGGGCCCGCGTCTCGATCGTCGCGCTCCATCGCCAGGAGATCCCCGTGAACTTCATGACGGTGATGATGAAGCAGCTCACGTTGCAAGGGGCGATGGAGTATCCCGATCGCTACGAGGAGATGATCGAGCTGCTCGGTCGTCGTGACCTGGCTCCGATGATCACGCATCGTTTCCCGCTCGACGATTTCGTCGATGCCTTCGCGGTCGCGCAATCTCCCGATCGGGGCGCGAAGGTGATGATCGAGATCTCTTGAGGCGACGACGACGCGTCTCCCTGCGATCCCGGAGCGGATCAGGCGTCTCGTCCTGGCTTCGATCGCCCTTGCTCCATTTCCTCGCCCTGGGCGCGCTCCTCTTCGCCGCGGCTCGCGGGCTCGCCCCTCCCGGCGCGGGCGAGCCGCCGCCCGAAGCGAAGCCTCGGATCGAGATCGGAGCCGCGACCGTCGCCGATCTCCGTCGGGATCTCACCGAGCGACTCGGTCGGCCTCCGGCGCCCAGCGAGCTCGAGGCCTCGATCGCCGCGCAGATCGAGGAGGAGATCCTCCATCGCGAGGCCCTCTCCCGGGGCTGGCTGGAGCAGGACGAGGGCGTTCGCGCGCGGCTGCTCCAGAAGATGCTCTTCCTCGAGGACGACGCCGACCTCGAGGACGCCGAGAGGCTCCTGGCACGCGCCTTCGAGCTCGGGCTGCACCGCGACGACGTCGTCGTCCGCAGGATCCTCGTCGGGCGGATGCGGCTGATGGCCACGGCGCTTCCCGAAGACGAGGCCCCGAGCGAGGAGGAGGTCGCCCGCCGATACGCTCTGGGTGCGGAGCGCTACCGCGAGCCCGATCGGATCCGATTCGTCCACGTCTTCCTGGGCTCCGACCGACGCGGGGCAGCCGCTCGGCGGGACGCGATCGCTCTTCGAGACCGGCTCGAGCGCGAGAGCCTTCCGGCTGCCCGGGCCGTCGAGCTCGGAGACCCGTTTCCGCTCGGCCACCACCTCGAGCTTCACTCTGCGCGGGAGCTCGAGCGCACCTTCGGCGGGGAGATGGACGGGAGACTCTTCGACCTTCGCCGGCATGTCTGGGTCGGGCCGATCGAGTCGGCCTATGGTCAGCATCTCGTCCGGGTCGAGCACGTCGAGCCCGGACGGATCCCGCCGCTCGAGAGCGTGGCCGGTCGCATTCGAGGCGCTCTCGAGGCGGAGCGGGGCGAGGCGCGCCTCGCGGCCCTGATCGACACGCTCCGGAGTCGATACGAGATCCGCGTCGAGGCCGACGCGGATGGAACGAGGCCGCTTGCCGGGGAGGCCCGGGTCGGAATGCGGAGGGAATCGGATTGAGCCTCGGATCGCGATGCGGAAGACGACTCGGATCCGGCGTCTGGAGCGGTGCCCTGCTGGTTGCGCTCTTCGTCGCCTCGACCGCGCTCGCGCATCCCCTGGCGCCGGCCCTGCTCGAGCTCGTCGAAGACCGATCGGGGCGAGTCGAGGTCCTCTGGAAGCGATCCTCGCTCAGCGTTCCGGGGAGCCGGATCGAGCCGGTCCTGCCCTCCGCGTGTCCGGCCGTGGGCCGTCCGAGCCTGCAGGAGCAGGGCGTGGCGAGGGTCCTTCGCTGGACGATCGACTGCGGAGAGCGCGGTCTCGTCGGGCAGCCCGTTCGGGTCGAAGGCCTCGGCCCCGCGAAGATCGACACGCTCGTTCGCATCGAGCTCGCCGACGGGCGGAGCATCCAGCGGGTGCTGCGCCGCGGCGAGCCGGAGATCGTGGTGCCGGCCCGAGCGAGCCGGCTCGCCGTCTTCACCGACTACCTGCGCATCGGCTTCGAGCACATCCTGGGCGGAGCCGACCACCTGCTCTTCGTGTTCGGCCTCTTCCTCCTCTGCACGGGACTGAAGCCCCTGGTCCAGACGGTGACCTCGTTCACGGTCGGTCACTCGCTGACGCTGAGCCTCGCGGCCCTCGGATACGCGAGCCTGCCCGCAGGTCCGATCGAGGTCCTGATCGCCGTCAGCGTGCTGGCGCTCGCCGTCGAGCTGTCGCGCGAGCCCTCCGACACGACCCTCATGCGACGCCACCCCTGGCCGATGGCCCTGCTCTTCGGACTCCTGCACGGGATGGGCTTCGCCGGCGCGCTCCGCGAGGTCGGCCTTCCGAGCGGCGAGATCCCGATGGCGCTCTTCTCCTTCAACGTGGGAATCGAGCTCGGTCAGCTCGGCTTCGTCCTCGTCCTGCTCGCCCTCGTCCCGATCGGGTCCCGCCTGCTCGGCGCCTCCGCCGCCTCCGCCCTGCCGCGAAGGATCGCCGTCTACGGGATGGGCTCACTGGCCGCCTTCTGGGTCTTCGAGCGGGCCGCGACGATCCTCTGAGAGGATCGTGAGCCGGGCGTCGAGAGGGAGCGGGGATCAGACCTCGTTGGGGATCCCGAAATACGCCTGGTAGGTCCGGAACCGCTCACGCTCTGCGGCGATCTGGTCGGCGCCGGGTCTGTCGTACTGGAAGGCTCCGTGTCTTCCCTGGGGTCGAGCGGCGAGATGGGCGCTCATCCGTTCGGCCGCCGACTCCGCGAGCTCGAGTCCCAGGTCCGAGCAGAGTCGCTCGATCGTCTCGAGCGGCGCCTCCATGAA
>CAYXLY010000133.1:0-10637 GCA_964466005.1 uncultured Spirochaetaceae bacterium
GCCCGAGCCCGAGCCCGAGCCCGAGCCCGAGCCCGAGCCCGAGCCCGAGCCCGAGGTCGAATGGACCGACGGGAGATCTGCTGGCGAGGGCGACCCGATTCGCGCCGGACGCCAGACACCCGAGAGGTCAGACCGGCCTCTCAGGGATCAAGAGGGCTCTCGCGAGCCCGGATCGAGCCGTGCCCCGCGTACGGCTCCAACGAGGAATCGACTCGATGAAATTGCAGCTTCTTCTCTGGGCGGGACTGGTGAGCCTGATCCCGACCCTGATCTCCGCGACGCCCGTATGGGCCCGGGATCAGATCCACATCGTGGGCTCTTCCACGGTCTTCCCCTTCACGACCACCGTCGCGGAGCGCTTCGGGCGAGGCACCCGCTTCCAGACGCCGGTGGTCGAGAGCACGGGCTCGGGCGGCGGGCTGAAGCTCTTCTGTCAGGGGGTCGGCGGATCGACGCCCGATCTCACGAACGCCTCTCGCCGGATCAAGCTGTCGGAGGTCGAGCTCTGCGCGGCGAACGGGGTGGCGGAGATCGTCGAGATCCAGATCGGCTTCGACGGCATCGTGCTCGCGAACGCGAAGAGCCAGGACCGGATGTCGCTCACGCTCGAGCAGATCTTCCTCGCACTGGCGAAGCAGGTCCCGGTCGACGGAAAGCTCGTCGAGAACCCGAACCAGACCTGGAAGGACGTCGACCCCTCGCTGCCCGATCGCCGGATCGAGGTCCTCGGACCGCCGCCGACCTCCGGCACCCGGGACGCCTTCGTCGAGATCGCGATGGAGGGCGGGGCGAAGCGCCTCCCGATGCTCGCCAGCCTGCGCAAGGAGGACAAGAAGGAGTTCGAGCGCATCGCCCACACGCTCCGCGAGGACGGGGCCTACGTCGAGGCGGGAGAGAACGACAACCTGATCGTCCAGAAGCTCGAGGCGAATCCGAGCGCGCTCGGCATCTTCGGCTTCTCCTTCCTCGATCAGAACGCCGACCGGATCCAGGGGAGCATCGTGGACGGCCATGAGCCGACCTTCGAGAGCATCGCGGACCGGCGCTACTCGATCTCGCGCTCGCTCTACGTCTATCTGAAGAAGGCCCACGTGGGCCAGGTGCCCGGTCTGAAGGAGTTCGTCATCGAGCTGACCAGCGATCGCGCGGCCGGAGAGTACGGCTATCTCTCGGACAAGGGACTCATCCCCCTGCCCGAGGCGAGGCGGCGCGCGGTGCGGGCGGCGGCTCTCGAGCTGAAGCCGCTCGAGCTGAAGCCGCTCGAGCTGTAGAGCTCGAAGAAGAGCCGAGCCGAGGGCCCTGATGAGAACGGCCGCTCCCCGTGCGTCCACGGAGGAGCGGCCGTTCGCCGTTCAGGCGGCCAGCTGCTGCTCGAGCTCCTTCAGCTTCTTGTTCAGCTGCGCGATCTTGCGCTCGAGCTTCTTGACCTCGTCGAGGCGCGCGATCTTCAGGCTCGAGTAGACGGAGTCGACGCCGGCATCCACCCGCTTCTCGACCCGCTTGCCGAGATCCTGGCTGAGCTCCTCGGCGCGCTTCACGCCGGGCAGCTTGCGCAGCTCCGACTGGAGCTGCTTGACGCTCTTCTCGATCCGCTTCTGGCTCTCCTTGCGGAACCGGGAGCTCCGGGCCTGGAGATCGTCGTTCCACTTCTCGAGCTCGGAGCTGATCCGCTCGATCTGCTCGTTCGCCCACTCGGGTCGGAAATCCTCCCAGCTGAGCTCCCGCTTCTTGCTCGACGAACTCTTGCTCCCACTGCTCGTACTCGTCATCTCGCTCTCCATTCTCTTCAGCTCCGTGCGGATCCCGTCCCGGCCTCCGTTCCGGGTCTCCGTTCGGAGAGGTCTTCGTTCGGGCTGCCTCGTGCGGCCGGCCCGCCATCGCGAACCGCTCTCGGTCCGCTTCGCTTCCGGCCTGCCGGCTCGCTCTCACCGGCTCGCTCTCGGGTCGAGCTCCCGACACCCGATTCGGCGCTCGGGGGTCCTTCCGGCGTCTTGACGCGGCGCGTTGGCCGGCCTCACGCAGGAAATCTAGACACGCCGCGTCATCCAGTCAATGGGATCGACCGGATGGGAATTAAATTCAATGATTTCATAGGCTTGAAAATGACACGATGCGGTACGCCGGGTCAGGCTCGACCCACCGGGACCGGGGCCCCGCCCGGTCTGCGGGGCCGTAGCGGCCTTCGGGGCTCTCTGATGCGCTGCGTCCAGGGCTCGTCCGCAGGAGAGCCGTCCGAGGCCGGAGTCGCTGCGCTCGTCAGCCCCAGCGCAGCACCGCCGAGCCCCAGGTGAAGCCGGAGCCGAAGGCCGTCATCGAGACCAGCTGCCCGGGCTCGAGGCGACCCGCGCGGCAGGCCTCCGCCAGCAGCATCGGCAGGGCCGCGGCGGAGCAGTTTCCGTAATGCTGGATGTTGTTCAACACCTTCGACTCCGGGATCTCGAGCTTCTGGGCGACGAACTCGTTGATCCGGAGGTTGGCCTGGTGGAAGAGGAAGAGGTCGATCTCGTCGAGCTTCACGCTCGCCGCATCGAGCGTCTCGAGCAGGACCTCGGGCATCCGCGTCACGGCGTGCTTGAAGACGAAGCGTCCGTCCATGAAGGGGAAGATGCGGCGATCCTCGATCATCTCGTGACTGATCCGTCGCGGGGCGGCGGAGCTCGGTCCCTCGGTCCAGAGTCGGCGGGCATGCTTGCCCTCGGCGTGCAGTCTGACCTCGAGCACGCCCCGTCCATCGTCGGACTCACAGGCCTCGAGCACGAGCGCGCCCGCCCCGTCGCCGAAGATCACGGAGACGTCGCGGCCCTCGGTGCTCACGTCGAGGCCCGTCGAGTGGACCTCGCAGCCCAGCACCAGCACGCGTCGGTAGCGACCGGCCGAGACGAGCGCGTCGCCCATCTGCAGGGCGTAGAGGAAGCCGCTGCATTGGGCGCGCAGGTCGATGCAGGGGATGTCACCCGCATCGATCGACTCGTGGAGGAAGAAGGCGGTGCCCGGGAACTCGTGCTCCGAGGAGAGGGTCGCGAGCAGGATGCAGTCGATGTCGGCGACCTCGAGCTCGGCCTGCTCCAGGGCGGCGAGCGTCGCGCCCCGCGCGAGGTCCGAAGGGCGCTGTCCGTCGTCGACCCAGCGCCGCTCCCGGATGCCCGTCCGCTGCTGGATCCACTCGTCGCTCGTCTCCATCCACTGCGACATGTCGGCATTGGTGACGACGCGATCCGGAACGCACATCCCCGTCCCGGCGACTCTCGAACGCATGGCCATGGCCCCACCTCTCCTGCTTCTGGATCTTCTCGGTCCACTCGCCGGCGACGCGAGGCGTCGCACGACGGGTCGGCCTCGCGGTCTCTCGAGCCGGCTCCGACCGTCCGTGGCTCCAGAGGCCTTCTCATGCCCCCCTGGGTCGGGGCTCATGAGAGGCCTCTAACGGGTCTGGGCAGCGAGATCAGCGAAACGTTCCTCTTCGCCGGGTCGCAGATCCTCGTCGTCCCACAAGATCTCCTCTGCCCGGGCGAGGAGCGTCCGGAGACCGGTCCCCTCGAGGGCCGAGACCGGAATCGCTCCGTATCGCCTGGCCAGGCTCTCGGCCTCGTCCTCCGGAAGCCGGTCGATCTGGTTGAACACGAGCAGCTCGGGCTTCTCGTCGAGACCGAGCTCGCCGAGCACGTCCCGGACGGCCTGGATGCGGCGGTCGAGGTCGGGGCTCGCCGCGTCGACGACGTGCAGGAGCAGGCTCGCGTCGCGCAGCTCCTCGAGCGTGGCGTGGAAGGCAGCCACGAGGTCTTCGGGCAGATCGCGAATGAAGCCCACCGTGTCCGTGATGATGACCTCGCGCTCGCGCGGAAAGCGGAGCCGCCGCGAGACCGGGTCGAGGGTCGCGAACATCTTGTCCTCGACGTGGACGTCGCTCTGGGTGAGCGCGCGCAGCAGCGTGCTCTTGCCCGCGTTCGTGTAGCCCACGATCGAGAGGACGGGCACGCCGCGCCGACCGCGCTTGCGACGACGGCCTTCGCGCTGCTGCGTGAGCCGCACGGCCTCGCGCTCGAGACGGGTGATCCGCTCGCGGACGCGTCGACGATCGCTCTCGAGCTTCGTCTCGCCCGGGCCCCGGCCGCCGATGCCGCCCGCCAGCCGCGAGAGCGAGAGATCGGCGCGTTGGGCGAGGCGGGGGAGGCGGTAGCGGAGCTGTGCGAGCTCGACCTGGAGCTTGCCGTCCCCGGTCGTCGCGCGCTGCGCGAAGATGTCGAGGATCAGCTGGGTCCGATCGATGACGCGCAGCTCCATCCGCTCGGCGAGGTTGCGGGCCTGGGCCGGCGTCAGGTCCTGGTCGAAGATCACGAGATCGATGTCGCTCTGGAAGCAGCGGATGATCAGATCCGAGAGCTTGCCGGCGCCGACGACGGTCCGGGGGTCGACCTTCGGGCGGGACTGGGTCACGACGTCGACGACCTCGACCCCGGCCGCTCGCGCGAGCTCGCGAAGCTCGTCGACGTGGACATCGACGGTCTCGCGATCGCGTCCGGCGGTGACGGAGACGAGGATTGCGCGCTCGACGCCCTCGACCTCGCGGGTGACGCTCGTGCGGGCGAGCTCGCTCTCGAGATCGCGGATCCAGGCGCTGAACTCGAAGTCGAAGTCCGCCGGATGTCTCGGCTTCAGCGTCTCGGTCGAGCGCCCTTCCTCGTTCGCGGGACAGAGGGCGGCGGCATGGGCGAGGCCCGGCAGGCCGTCCTCGCGGACCCCGATCGAGACGACGGCGTCGAGTCGGAGCACGGCCAGGTCCGTCAGGTCGTCCCGGGTCAGGCCCTCGTCGGCGAGATGCGTATGGATCAGGCGCAGGCCGCGCAGTCGGCCGCGACCCGCGCGCAGCCGACCCCAGTCCGGAAGCTCCGTGCCCGAGGGCGTGCCCGCCATCACGTGCTGGACGTTGCCGGAACGGTCGATCAGGAGACCGACCTGGCGTCGGATCTCGCTCGAGAGCTCCGTCATCTCGCGCGCGAGCTCGTTCGTGATCAGCCGATCCGCCGAGAGGCGACGCTGGCCGAGGCGCTCGAGCGCGCGGACCTGACTCGCCTTCAGCCCACTGGTATTGCCGTAGACCTGGATGATGTGCTCCTGGGACCGCCATCGGCGACGGGCCTCGAGAATGCGGGCGGGGACGCCCGACGCAGAGGGTAGGCGAGCGCCCGCGCAGGTGACAAGCAAAAGCCGTCGAAACGACTGGGATCTGCCCCGAAGGAATGCGAGGGTCGGGTCTCCCGGGGATCCCGGATCGTCTGCCGCTCTCGGCGGGTCGGCGGGTCGGCGGGTCGGCGAGTCCGCGGATCACCGGCAAGCAGGCCGGCTCCGGAGTCGCGAGCCGAAGCGGGCGAGATTTCGCGCGTCCTTCGGCCGAGGTTGGGCTACTCACGGGAGGTCGGGACGCAGCTCGTGGGGCGGACGCCGTGCCCGGGCAGAGCGAGCGCGTCGCCGAGCGGGGGCGGAAGAGGGATCGGGGAGCGAGACGTTGAGCGAGACTGCCGTGATCGTCCTGGCGGCGGGCCAGGGCACCCGAATGAAGTCGCGACGCGCCAAGGTGCTGCACGAGCTCTGTGGCGTCCCGATGCTGGGCCACGTCCTGCGGACGGCACGCGCCCTCTCGCCGTCGCGCCTGATCGTCGTGGTCGGCCGCGACGCGGAAGCCGTACGGGCCCGCTATGCGGAGGAGGCCGAATGCGTCCTGCAGGCCGAGCAGCGGGGCACGGGCCATGCGGTGCAGGTCGCGGAGGCCGCCCTCGACTCGAACTCGGCCGACGTGCTGGTGCTCTACGGCGATACGCCGCTCCTGCGTCCCGAGACGATCGCGCGCATGGGGGCCGTGAAGCGGGAGACGGGGGCCGATCTCGTGATGTTGACGGCGCGGGCCGCCAACATCCCCGGCAGGGTGGTCCGAGGCGCCGACGGACGGATCCGGCGCATCGTGGAGGCCCAGGACGCGAGTCCCGAAGAGCTCGCGCTCGAGGAGCGGAACACGGGCGTCTATCTCTTCGACGCCGAGCTGCTGCGGGAAGGGCTCGCCGCCCTCGAGCCCGGCAACCAGCAGGGCGAGCTCTACCTGACCGACGTCGTCGGCTTCGCCGTCGCGCGTGGGCGGCGCGTCGAAGGGGTCGAGATCGAGGACGCCGAGGAATGCCTGGGCATCAACACGCGAAGAGAGCTCGCCGAGGCGACGCGCGTCCTCCGCCGTCGCATCCTCGACCGGCACATGGACGAGGGCGTGACCCTCGTCGATCCCGAGACGACCTACGTCGACGCCGACGTCCGGATCGGTCGTGACTCGATCCTCGAGCCCGGCGTCGTGATCACGGGCGACTCGGTGCTCGGCGAGGGCGTGCGCGTGAAGGCGGGCTGCGTCATCGAGTCCAGCCGGCTGGGCAACGACGTCGCGATCGGACCTTCCGCCCACCTGCGGCCGGGCTGCGACCTCGCCGACGGCGTCCAGGTCGGCAACTTCGTCGAGATCAAGAACTCGACCGTGGGCGCGGGCACCAAGGCGGCCCATCTCGCCTATATCGGAGATGCCGACGTCGGCGCGGGCGTGAACTTCAGCTGCGGCGCCATCGTGGTGAACTACGACGGCTACCGGAAGACCCGCAGCGTCATCGGCGACGGAGCCTTCATCGGCTGCAACGCCAACCTCGTCTCCCCCCTCCGCATCGCCCCGCACGGCTTCGTGGCGGCCGGATCCACCATCACGACGGACGTTCCGGAGGACGCGCTCGCGGTCGCGAGGGGACGTCAGCGGAACATCGAGGGCTGGGTCGCCCGACGCGAAGGTCGAGCGCCCGCTCGACCGAAGCGGGCGAAGGCGGTGGAGACCGCGGCGGAAGGCGCGCAGGACGAAGCTCGGGAAAAGGCGCAGGAGGAAGCGGCCGTCGGCGCGGCGGGCGGATCGTCCGCGAAGCCGCGCCGGGCAGCGAGCCTGAGCCGCGCCGGCAGCGCGGGCCCGAAGAAGGCCGCCGCCCGAACGGGCCGGAAGACGAGCCGGAAGGCCAGCGCGAGGGCGACCCCGAAGGCCGCCGGGAAGGCCGCTGGGAAGGCGGCCGGGAAGACCGGTGGGAAGACCGCCAAGGAGGGGGCCGGGAAGGCCGCCAGGAAGGTGGCCGGGAAGGCTGGGAAGAAGGCGGCCGGGAGAGCCGACGAGAAGACCAGCGCGAGGACGAGTCGGAAGAAGGCCGCCCGCAAGGAGGCCCGGAAGCGGGTCGCTCACGAGTCGGTGAAGCGATCCACTTCGAAGAAGAAGAAGGCCGCCGGAAGAGCGGTCGGGAAACGGTCGACGAGTCGTTAGGCGCCTGGTCGTCCTGGCCGCGAGAGCGCGGCGCCATCATTCGGGAGAGCTCTCATGTGTGGAATCGTGGGCTATGTCGGACAGGAGCTTCGCGCCGCAGAGGTGCTGATCGATGGCCTTCGCCGGCTCGAGTACCGGGGCTACGACTCCGCGGGCGTCGCGATCCTCGAGGGCAAGGCGCTCGAGGTCCGGCGAGCCAAGGGCAAGCTGATCAACCTCGAGAGCAGCCTGCGCGAGCGGCCTCTGCAGGGTCGCCTCGGCATCGGGCACACCCGCTGGGCCACCCACGGCAAGCCCTCCGAGCGCAACGCCCATCCCCACCGCGCCGGCTCCGTCGTCATCGTCCACAACGGCATCATCGAGAACTACCGCGAGCTGCGCGCCGAGATGGAGGCCGGGGGCGTCGAGATCCTGTCGGATACCGACACCGAGCTGATCGCGCACCTGATCGATCGGGCCGAGAGCGGGGGGCTCGACCTGCTGGCCGCCGTGCGCGAGGCCTGTGGCCGACTGACCGGCTCCTACGCGCTGGCCGCGATCAGTGCGAAGGAGCCTCATCTGCTGGTCACCGCCAAGAACGGCGGCAGCCCGATCATCGTCGGTCAGGGCGAGAAGCAGGCCTTTCTCGCCAGCGACATCCCGGCCGTGCTGCCCCATACCCGGGACATCCTCTCGCTGCACGACGGCGACTTCGCCGTGCTGAGTCAGGACGGCATCCAGATCGTCGACATCGAGGGTCATCCGATCGACCGCGAGCTGCTGCCCGTGCAGTGGGATCCCGTGTCCGCCGAGAAGGGCGGCTACGACCACTTCATGCAGAAGGAGATCTTCGAGCAGCCCCGCGCCATCACCGACACGATCGGAACGCGCGTGAACGAGGCCGAGCAGCGGATCGACCTCGACGGGATCGACTTCACGAGAGAGGAGCTCGACGGCCTGCAGGGCGTGACGCTCGTCGCCTGCGGGACCTCCTATTATGCCTCCCTGCTCGGCAAGTACATGATCGAGCAGATCGCGGGGATTCCCTGCGAGGTCGACCTCGCGAGCGAGTTCCGTTACCGCAAGCCGATCGTGGGGCCGAGGCGGCTCGTGATCCCCGTCTCCCAGTCGGGGGAGACCGCGGACACCCTCGCCGCCTTGAAGGAGGCGAAGGGGCAGGGCGCCCGCGTGCTCGCGATCTGCAACGTGCGCGAGTCGACCATCGCGCGCGCCAGCGACGACGTCTTCTACACGCACGCAGGCCCCGAGATCGGGGTCGCCTCGACCAAGGCCTTCGTCACCCAGGCCGTGGCCCTCTACCTGATCGCCCTCGAGCTCGGGATCGTCCGCGAGCGCCTCTCGCCCGATCAGGTCCGCGAGCGGCTCCACGACGCGATGCGACTGCCTCGGATGGTCGAGGCCGTCCTCGAGCTCGACGCGACGATCCAGAAGGTCGCCCGCCGCTATTTCAAGGCCCGGGACTTCCTCTTCCTCGGTCGTGGGATGATGTTCCCGATCGCGATGGAGGGGGCGCTGAAGCTGAAGGAGATCTCCTATATCCACGCCGAGGGCTACGCGGCCGGCGAGATGAAGCACGGACCCATCGCGTTGATCGACGAGAACATGCCCGTGGTCGTGATCGCGACGAAGGGCGAGCTCCACGAGAAGCTCGTCTCGAATCTCGAGCAGGTGCGGGCCCGGGACGGTCAGGTGATCGCGATCGCGTCGACGGGCGACGAGGACATCGCCGAGAAGGCGAACGACGTGCTCTACATCGAGGACCTGGGCGAGTTCCTGACGGCGATCCTCGCCGTCGTGCCGCTCCAGCTCCTCGCCTATCACATCGCGACCTTGAAGGGCACGGACGTCGACCAGCCCCGGAACCTCGCCAAGAGCGTGACCGTCGAGTAGGCGGCGGGGATCATCCCGCTCGGGCTCCCGCCTCCGCTCCCGCCCCGGCTCGGTCTCCGGTCGTCTTCGAGTCCCGGTCCTCCGCGAGAGGCACTCGTCCAGGGCGAGCGGGCGGGGGTGAGGTCGGAGGCCACGATCGGGCCGCTCGGCGCCACTTTCCGTGGCGTCGGTCGGCTTCGATCTGAATCCTCCGACGCGCTCCGATATCCTCCCGTCAGTCCCGTCCCTCGGGTTCGCCAGGATCGGGCCTTCCAGAAGGGTCTCCACGGCCCTGGCCTCGACCGTCGGCTCGCACCGGAAGACCGGGCAGGGAGGCGGGTCGTCGCCGGTTGCACCGGTTCGGAGTGGAGGCCGGTCGCAATGAGAGAGGGCCACAGTCGGGCCGAGCGGCCAGGCCGGGACGGGGAGAGGAGCAGCGAAGCCACGGTGGACCCGCCCCACGCACGCAGCATCGAGGAGACGCTCGAAGAGCTCTCGGTGGATCCCGAACGGGGCCTCGATGACGCGACGGCTCGACGGCGACTGCGCGAGCATGGACCGAATCGGCTGCGCGAGGCCGAGAAGGCCAGCCCCTGGAAGATCCTCGCCGATCAGTTCAAGACGCTGGTGATCGCGATCCTGGGCGTCGCGGGCGTCGTCTCCTTCGCCATGGGCGAGACCGTCCAGAGCCTCGCGATCTTCGCGGCGATCTTCCTGAATGCGGTCATCGGATTCGTGACCGAGTGGAAGGCGGTGCGCTCGATGGAGGCTCTGCGGAGCCTCGGCGCCGTGGAGTCCCGCGTGCGACGCGAAGGGGAGAGCCGGGTCGTCGACGCCGAGGCGCTGACGCCGGGGGACGTCGTGCTGCTCGAGGGCGGGGACGTCGTGACCGCGGATCTGCGTCTGATCGAGGCGAACGGGCTGACCTGCGACGAGTCGGCGCTGACCGGCGAATCGGTCCCGATGACGAAGGAGACCGATCCCGTCGAGGTCGATGCCCCCCTGGCCGAGCGCTCCTGTCTGGCGTTCAAGGGCACGGCCGTCACCGGGGGCAGCGGCGCCGGCGTCGTGATCGCCACCGGGATGGAGACGGAGCTCGGCCGGATCGCCCGCATGACCGAGGAGGCCGAGGAGCAGACGACGCCGCTCGAGAAGCGGCTCGATCGACTGGGTCGGCGTCTGGTCCTCCTCACCCTGATGGTCGCGACGATCGTCGCGGGGGTCGGCTGGCTGGCCGGCAAGGATCTGGTCACGATGCTCGAGACGGCGGTCGCGCTGGCGGTCGCCGCCGTGCCCGAAGGCCTGCCGATCGTGGCGACGGTCGCGCTGGCGCGCGGAATGTGGCGGATGGCCCGGCGCAACGCGCTGGTCGAGCGGCTGTCGGCGGTCGAGACGCTGGGCTCGACCGACGTCATCTTCGCCGACAAGACCGGGACCCTCACCG
>CAYXLY010000134.1:0-10634 GCA_964466005.1 uncultured Spirochaetaceae bacterium
CCTCCGACGTCTCGTAGACGCATGCGGCCGTACCGTCGTCGTCCACCTCTCGGAGGCCTCGGATCTGCGGATCATCGCCTACGGGATCCAGGCCGCTCTCGGGCTGGCGACGGCGCTCGGAATCTGGCTGGGGCGCCTCTGGGTCCTCGGCGTGTTGATCGCATGGGGAGTCGGCGTGGCGGCGACGGTCCTGCTCGAGACGCTCTTCCTCGAGGTCCGTCCTCCGATCTCGGCCCTCGCCGAGCTGCTCTTCGTCGCCGTCCTGACGGTCGGTCTCTTTCTGCTCCTCCGGTATGAGTTTGGCGAGCCGACGGGTTCGGGCGAGGAGCCGAGAGACTCGTGAGCTCAGTCGATCTCCTTGTCCATCCGCGCCCGGAGGGCCCTCTCCGGTCGTCCCAGGGAATGGGCTCGGCGTCGGTGCCCCTTCCACGGGTCGCTTCTGGGCGCGATCCGACGAAAGACGTTCTGCAGATCGTAGTCGTCCGCCTCGACGCGGGATTCCTCCAGATCCGTCCAGGAGACGGGTACGGCGATCGGCGCGTCGGAGAGCGGACGCAACGACCACGGCGCCACCGCCGTCTGCGCGTAGGCGTTGCGGTCGACGTCGAGAAAGACCCGGTCGCCGCGCGCACTCTTGCGTCGTGCGGTCGTCAGCTCGTCCGGAAACCGTGCCTCGAGCAGCTGCATCGCGCCCTGTGCGAACTCCCGGACCCGCTCGAAGTCGGCGCTTCGGTCCAGCGGGACGAGCACATGGACGCCCTTCGAGCCGGTCAGCTTGGCGAAGCAGGGCAGCCCGAGCTCCTCCATGAGATTCCGGACGTGCAGGGCGGCTCGACGAGCCGACTCGAAGTCGTCTCCGGCCGGATCGAGGTCGACCACGAGCTGATCCGGATGACGAATCCGATCCGTGCGGGAGAGCCAGACGTGAAAGGCGATCACGCCCTGGTCCGCGAGATAGACGAGCGTGGCCTGCTTGTCGCAGACGACGAGCTCCTGCGTGCCTCCCGTCGTCACGAGATCGACGCGAGTCGTCGTGATCCAATCGGGAAAATGCCCTCCGGCCTGCTTCTGGTAGAAGCCCTTCGCGTCGATTCCATCGGGAAAGCGCTGCAGCACGAGAGGCCGGTCGCGGAGATGGGGAAGCATCCGATCCGCGATGCGGTCGTAGTAGTCGATGACGTCGCCCTTGGTCGCTCCGATACCGGGAAAGAAGACCTTGTCTTCATTGGAGGTCTCGACCGGGATCCTTCCGTATCGGCGAAGGCTCATCCTCCGCTCTTCCCGCCCGACTCGTCCGCCCCCGACGATCCCTTCGACCCGGCGATCTCCTTCAGTGTCCGTCCAGAGAGGACGCTCCGTGGCTCGGTGCGGGTCGGGTTGCGTCGCGCGTCGGCGCCTTCGTCCCGCTCCTTCACGAGCAGCCAGTTCTCCTCGTTGCCGCCCATTCGGCTGTGGATGAGCGCATAGCCGCCCCGGAGCTTCTTGCCCTCGAGCCAGATCGTCGCGCGGCCGCGATCGAGGGCCTCCTCGAGAGAGAGCGGCTCGCCGTCGCCGCGCTCGTCTCCTTCGTCGGCCCGACTCAGGTTCCGATAGGGCCCCGCGTCCCATACGATCACCCTGCCGGCTCCATACTCGCCTTCGGGGATGACGCCCTCGAATCCGGCATATTCGAGCGGGTGATCCTCCGTGGCGACGGCGAGTCGCTTCTCCCGCGGATCCGTGGAAGGGCCCTTGGGTACGGCCCACGACTTGAGCACGCCGCCCGCCTCCAGTCGGAGGTCCCAGTGGAGCGAGCTGGCCTCGTGCTGCTGGATCACGAAGATGGGATTGTCGTCGGCATCGAGCTCGGGGCCGCCGGCCCGCTCGCTTCCGCTCGGCTCGGGCGTCCGGCGAAAGTCACGTCTTCCCCGATAGAGCTCGAGCTTCTCCCCGTCCGCCTCGGCTTCCGCCATTCCGTCCGGCTCCTGCTGCGCGGGGGGAGACCCGGAGTCGGGAAGTCCTGCGATCCCTCCGACCTCCCGCGCTCCCTGATCGGGGAAGATGCCATTCTCGTGCCACCCAGAGGCGTCTTCCGTCTGCGGGGCCGTTCATCCCGGAGATCCGGCCGGCTCTCCGGTCCCCGCTTCCTGCGCTCCCATCTCGAGAGGCCGTGCGATCTCGTGCAAAAGAGCCGGCCCTCGTGCACGAGCCGGATGCAGTCGACGACGGCGAGGAGGAAGCTTGTAGAAAATACGCCGAGCGGTCGGGAGATCGGTGCGAGGGAGCCGCGCCCTCCGGTGGAGCCTCGCCGCGAGCAGATCGCCAGGCAGGCGGACCGCCCGGGTGGTCTCGAGGGCTGGCATCTCGATTGCAGCCTCTCGGGAAAGCGGGGCACGAGCGTTGCGCCGAGGGGGAGGAGTCTGGATGAGCGAGTTTCGAGTCATGGTCGTGCCCTACGATTTCTCGGAGCACGCGAGAGCCGCACTCGACACGGCGATCGCGCTCGGGAAGCGGCTCGAGACTGCGGCGATCCATCTCGTTCACGTGATCCGGACGCCGGCCTACGCCTACGCGGGCTATGCCAGCAACGCCGGCGCCGCAGTGCCGCCTCCCTTCGACATGAAGGAGGTCCGGGAGAGCGCGATGAGCTCGCTCGACGACGTGCGGGACGTCGTGCTCGCCCTGCACGAGGACTTCCGGGGCTCGATCGAGAGCGAGGTGATCGAGGGAACGACGATCGACCGCTCGCTCTGCGAGGCCGCACGCCGACTCGGGGCCGACTTGATCGTCATGGGCACCCACGGCAGGACGGGCTTGAGCCACGTGTTCCTGGGCAGCGTGACGGAGAGGACGCTCCGGTCGGCCCCGTGTCCCGTGGTGACGGTTCGGGCGCCGGACGAGGAGGAGGAGACCTGAAGGAACGGAGATCGATCGAGCGGCCGAGTGGGCCGGAGCCGGAGTGGAGCGGCGAGCGCGCTGGCGTGAAGAGCGCCGCCCTGAGCAGAGAAGCAGAGAAGAAGATGGAACCCTACATGGATACACTGGCCGAGACCCTGCGACGATTCGAGGAGCGAGGCTTTCGGGCCGCCTTCCGCGCGCACCCGGACGGGGGCTTGACCGTCGACGGTGAGGAGATCTTCGCTCCGGAAGAGCTCGTGGTCGAGGACTTCGCCCGCTTCGAAGGGGTCAGTGACCCGGACGACGAGTCGGTCCTGTTCGCCCTGCGCACCGCGGACGGCCGGGTTCGGGGCACCTTCTCGACGACCTACGGAATCCATGCCGATCCCCATCAGGTCGAGGCCGTGCGTCGGCTCCGGGTCCGATCGGAGCGGATGCGACGCCCCATGGGAGAGAGCGCGTGACGAGGATGAACGATCCGAAGCCCACCCCCTCCGCGTTGAAGGATCTGGCAGAGCGGAGGCCTCCGGTCGTCAGCCTCTTCGTTCCCGTGACGGCGAGCGTTCCGGGTCGCTCGCAGAACGCGGTTCAGGCCGAGCGCCTCGTACAGCAGGGACTCGAGAAGCTTCGAGCGCTCGAGGTCGACGAGAGTCGCGTCCGCGAAGCCGAGGAGGCGTTGGCCGAGTTCACCGACTCCTTCGGATCGCCTTCGCCGTCGGTCCGAACCCGAGCAGCCTACTGGTCGCAGGACGACGGCCTCTCCATCTACGGTCTCTCCTCGTCGGTCGACGAGGAGGCGTCCGTCGCCGTGGCTCCCGTGCTCAGGCCGGTGGCGAAGGAGGCCCGACTCGCCTCCCGCTATCGCGTCCTGGTGCTCTCCGGAAAGCGGATCGAGCTCTACGTGGGCGATGCGGAGGGGCTCGAGAAGGTCCGCGACACCAAGCTCCCGAGCAGCCTCGATGATGCGCTGGGCGCCGACCGGACGGAAGAGAGGCTCCAGTTCCACAGCACGGGCGGGCAGGGCAACATGCCCCTCTTCCACGGGCAAGGCGGCGCGTCGCAGGAGCGGGAGGTCGATCTCGAGAGACTCCATCAACGGGTGGCCCGCGCGCTGGAGGACGAAATCGAGAGCGAGCCCCTGCCGCTGGTCCTGGCTTCCGATCCCCGTCATCGCCCGGGTCTCCGGGACGCCCTGCAGCGCGACATCGGGTTGCTTCCGGAAGGCATCGAGGGCTCACCGGATCCGCTCTCGGTCGGCGATCTCCACCGGATGGGCTGGCCCATCGTCGCTCGCCACAGACCCCGTCCGAGAGAGGAGCTCGATCGCGTTCGCGATCGCGAAGACGGCAGGCTGGTCTCTCAGGTCTCCGATCTGGTCCATTATGCGGTGATGGGAATGATCGGGCATCTATGGGTGCCCGAGCGAGGCCGAATCGAGGGTCGTCTGGATCTGGATACGGCCTCCGTCGCCCCCGCGCAGGGAGACGACGATCTGATCGAGCACCTGATCGCCTGTGTGATTCGTCGCGGAGGCGAGGTGGGCGTGCTCGAAGGCGAGGCGCTGGAGTCGGAGCGGCCGAGCCTCTTCGCCCGGGTCCGCTGAGCCGGTCGGACCCGTTCGGTCCGGGCAGCGCGAAGATGGACCCGCCCGAGGCGGCCCGATGCGGCCCGAGGCGGGAAGGGAGAGATCATGAATCGATGGAGCAGAGGGAGCCTGACGATCGGTGTCGCGATCTGGATGATCGCATGCGGCCCGGGCTCGGAGGATGAAGGCGGAGATCGGGCGACCTCGACCGACGTGGAGCGCCAGGCCCGGGAAACTCTGGAGACGACCCGGGACTACGTGGCGGCGCAGCGCGAGGCACTCGAGTCCGAAGCGAGCCGCGCCCTCGACGAGGTCGAGAGAACGATCCAGCAGGCGAGGGAGCGCTCGAGCGAGGCTTCGAAGCAGGCCGAGGCGGAGCTGCGATCCGCGATCGAAGAGGCGAATCAGGCGAAGCGCGAGCTCGATCAGGAGATCGAGCGACTCTCGGAGAAGGGCGCGGAGAGCTGGCAGTCCTCGCGAGACCGGCTGGCCGAGGCGCTTCGAGAGGTGGAGGAGGCCCAGCGCGAGATCCGCTCTGCGCTCACGGGTCCGGACGAGGAGGGCGGCTGACCCGTCGATCCGGATCCGAAGCGCTCTCGCGCTGCCAGGCTCGCCAGTCGGGGGACGGGCCGGCGACGTAGGCACTCGCCGTGCGCTTCGCGACGACCCCCCGCCAACCCTGTCGGGCCGCCCGATCGAAGACCGTGTCGCCGGGCGCCGTCGACTCGCGACAGTAGAGAAGAGCCGGGGAGAACCGGATGAGCCCCCGGAGCAGCTTCCTTCGCAAGAGCAGGGGAGCCGGCCTCAGGTTCAGCTCCTCGACATGAAGCAGGTCGAAGGCGATCAGCCGAACTCGGAGCTCATCGCCGGAACCCGCCCTCTCTTCCGACTTTCCGGCCTCTTCGGTCACGGGCAGGGGCTGATCCTCGCCCTCGATCCGGAAGCTCTCGCGACCGCTGCCGACGTCGACGAGGAGGCCGTCGAGAGCGAATCGGCGCGGTCCGGCCTCGAGGAGCGAGGAGCAGATCGCGGGATCGATGCCGGAGATCGGCTGACTTCCGTTCTCGAGGACATGCACGCTCTCGCCATCGTAGACGGCCAGGCACCGGGTCCCCTTGAACAGGGGCTCGAAGAGCCAGCCCGCCCCCGGATCCACCGGATCCGTCGGCATCGCCCACATCAGCTCTGCGGAACGGGGCAGCGCTCCGGGCTCGAGCAGGTCTCGTTCCTCCCGCGAGAGGATGTCTTCGGGGCGCCGGAGCGGCGGATCCATGAGGACCCGAGCTGCAACGACGATGCCAAACATCTCGAGCTCGCCTCCGAGCCTGCTCCGGATCGAAGCCGGCGTGGGTGTCATCCTCGGAGATCCGGGGCGGGAGCAGCGGGTCATCGACCGCCGAGACGGAGTCTCGCCGAGAGATCTCGGGAACGACGCTTGCAGACGTTCGTTGCGGACCGGGGCTTGCCGATCCAGAGCTGCCGAGGGGGGCGAAGATCCGGACCTGCAGCTCTGGCTCCGCAGGCCTCGAGACGAGATCGACCAGCCGGGGTCGAGCTCTTCCGTGCTGCGGCGTGGAGATCCGAGAGACCGGCACCGAGAGGCCAGCATCGAGAGGCCGGGAGGCAAGCAGGGATCATGAAGACCGACCTTCGACGAGAACGGGGAGGAGAGCTGCGAGGAGAGCTGCGAGAGAGGCTCCGAGAGGCGGGCGCGGGTGTCCGGGTCGGCGCCAGCCTGTCGTTGATCGGTGTCATCGTGATGGGATCGTGGCTGGCGTGTCGTCCGCCGCCGACGAGGCCGATCCAGACGGATTTCGTCGATCCTGGAGCCGAGAACATCCAGCCCGTCGAGCATGCGGTCTCGGTCGTCCATCCCGTCGGTGACGGGGAGGCGCGAGGCGTCGTGACCTTCGAATCGATCTCCGCCGAGCCGGGGATGGAGAGAGGGCTGCGGATGCGCGCGCGCTTCACCGGGCTGCCCGAGGGACTGCACGCCTTTCACGTTCATCTTCTCGGCGACTGTCGGGGCGAGAGCGGGAAGCGGGCCGGAACGCATTTCAACTTCGCGGGGCCGTCTCGCCAGCCTCCGAGCGACATCGACCGGATCACCGGCGATCTGGGCGAGCTCGACGCCAACGCCGAGGGCGAGGCGACGCTCGAGGCCGAGATCGAGAGGGCGCGTCTCCAGGGGCCCTTCTCGATCCTCGGTCGATCGATCATCGTTCACGCTCGGGGCAACGATCCCGAGCAGCCTCCCATCGGCGCAGCGGGCGCCCGACTCGCCTGCGGCGTGATCGGGTTGACCGAGGGCTGAGTCGGAGGCCGGCGGTGGGGTTGGCGAGTGGCGGCGCGCGGAGCGGCGGCACGGCGGAAGCTCGAAGGGATCGGGGCACACGGATCTCTCGAGACGAAGGTCTTCCATCCCGACGCTCCGGACGGACTCGGGCCCCGGACGGACACGGAGAGCTCATCCGCGCGCGTCCCTTCGGTCCTCCTCCTCGTCGGATCGGGGCGTCTCGAGGCGGATCTCGGCCGTGACGGGCAGATGATCCGATAGGGTCCGGAAGGGCGGAGAACGTTCGGCGCGGCTGGATCGCCAGACCAGGTCCGGGCTCGCGGCAATGCAATCCAGAGCCATGAACGGAAGATGGGCGGGGTAGGTCGCAGCGCGCGAGCGATGGGGCAGGCGGCGCCAGAGGGGTCGGAGCTGGATCGAGCCCGGAGTCCAGTCGTTCAGGTCTCCCATCAAAACGGTCCGCGTCGCCGTCTCCTCGTCGATCAGGCGCGCGAGCCTTCGGACCTGGAGGCGCCGCTCCCTCCATCGCAGACCGAGATGGGTCGCGAAGAGCCGGAGCTCCTTCCCCTGCCAGTCGAGCCGCGCTTCGATGGCGCTGCGTGGCTCGTGGGAGCCCACGCTCAAGTCGTGTCGCCGAACGGAGCGGACCGGGAGACGGGAGAGGACGGCGCTGCCGTAGTGTCCGCCGCCTCTCTGCAGGGTGAATCCGGCGATCGCCGTCATGTCGAGCGCGCGGCCCCAGGTGCCGAGGCTCTGAAGGGGGGAGAGGTCGGCGCGGAGCGCCTGGAACTCCTGCACGGCGATGAGGTCCGCATCGAGTCGGGCGAGCGCGGCCCGGACGAGGTCGGGAGCGAGGCGCCCCCCACGACCCATGAACTCGTGGAGGTTGTAGCTGACCAGTCTCAGGGTCCCTCGGAT
This sequence comes from uncultured Spirochaetaceae bacterium, assembly GCA_964466005.1. Taxonomy (GTDB): domain Bacteria; phylum Myxococcota_A; class UBA9160; order UBA9160; family UBA4427; genus UBA4427. The sequence continues at coordinate 7,677 of CAYXLY010000134.1, forward strand.
CACTCGATCTCCGTGCTGCCAGTCCCCTGGAGCGATGCCGGATCGGAGGATCGCCTCGGAGACGGAGGAGGATCCACTCGCTCCCCGCTCGGCCGAAGAATGCAGTCTCCGTTCCCATCGGATCCGACGCGGCGAATTGCCGCCCGTTTGGGCATCGAGTAGCCCGATCTGTCGATTCATTGTGCAGTCGAAGGCTCGTTTCAGCGGAATCCAGCCGCTAGAGAGCGTGTCGTGAATGGCACGCCCATTGCTTGCTCCCGGCCTTCATCGGGCCGTCTCGTCACTCGCGGGGGCTCATGGCCGGCCCGCGGCAGGCGGGCCCAGACGGAGGACCTTCGTGCGAATCGTGAACCGGATGATCTGGACTCTCCTGAGCGGCCTGCTGCTCTCGCCGGACGAGGCGATGGCCGCCCCCGACGACGTCCTGGACACGGGCGATACGGCCTGGATGCTCGTGAGCACCCTGCTGGTGCTCCTGATGACGCTGCCCGGCCTGGCCCTCTTCTACGGGGGGCTCGTTCGCACGAAGAATCTCCTCTCCGTCCTGATGCAATGCCTCGTGTCGGCGGGCGCCGTCGGTCTGCTCTGGGTGGTCCTGGGATACAGCCTCGCGTTCGGCGACGGGGGCTCCATGAACGCCTTCATCGGCGATCTCAGCATGGTGGGGCTCACAGGCATCACGCCGGACTCCGTGTCGGGCACGATTCCGACCTACGTCTTCGTCATGTTCCAGGGCATGTTCGCGATCATCACCCCGGCCCTGATGCTCGGCGCCTTCGCCGAGCGCGTGCGTTTCAGCGTCTATCTCGCCTTCATCCTGTCGTGGGTTCTCGTCGTCTACATCCCGTTGGCACACATGGTCTGGGGTGGGGGCTGGATCGGAGACTACGGCGCCCTCGACTTCGCCGGCGGTCTCGTGGTCCACATGTCGAGCGGCATCTCGGCGCTCGTGGCGTGCCTGGTCATCGGGCCTCGACACGGTCATGGACGCGAGGCGATGCAGCCCAACAGCCTGCCGCTCACCGTGATCGGGACCTCGCTGCTCTGGGTCGGGTGGTTCGGCTTCAATGCCGGGAGCGAGCTCGCCGCCGACGGCACCGCCGGTCTCGCCTTCCTGACGACGCAGACCGCGGCCGCGACGGCGGTCTTCGTCTGGATCGCCATCGAGTGGCTGCATCGAGGCAGGCCCACCGTGCTCGGCGCTGCCACGGGGGCGGTCGCGGGTCTCGTCGCCATCACGCCCGCCTGTGCATTCGTCCTGCCCGGCGGCGCGATCGCGGTCGGTGCCGGCGCAGCGGCGATCTGCTACTCGGCGGTGACCCTGCTCAAGCCCGCGCTCGGCTACGACGACTCGCTCGACGTATTCGGCGTTCATGGGGTCGGCGGAATCTGGGGCGCGTTGGCGACGGGCCTCTTCATCGCCGACTTCGCTGCGCCCGAGGGCGTCTCCTGGGGAGAGCAGATCGTGAAGCAGCTCGTCTCGATCGGCTTCACGGCGGTCTTCGCCAGCCTCGCCACGCTGGTCATCCTCTACGCCTTGAAGGCGATCCTCGGCGAGTGGCGGGTCGACGCAGAGCAGGAGAGTCAGGGGCTCGATCTCTCCGAGCATTCCGAGACCGCCTACGGCTCGCCGAGCTGAGCCGGATCGCCATCTCGAGGCAGGAGCTCCGGGCGCTCATCGGGCGTCCGGGGCTCCCGTGCCGTGCGCGTCGCTCCGGGGCTGGGCAGATCGGAGCCGTCATGGCAGAATCCGCCGCCATGCTGCACGACGTCCGGGATGTCGAACGCGTCTTCGAGGCCTGCTTCTTCGCTTCGTTCCGGACCCGCCTCGAGGGAGGCGCTTCCGAGCCGCTCTATCTTCCGTCTCCGGCGCCCGCGGTGCGCCCGCACCGGATCCTCTATCGAGAGGATTTCTTCGCGAGCGCCCTTCACGAGGTCGCTCACTGGTGCGTGGCGGGCGCGCGTCGTCGCAGGCTCGAGGACTACGGCTACTGGTACGAGCCGGAGGGGCGCAGCGCCGCGAGGCAGGCCGCGTTCGAGTCGGTCGAGAGCCGTCCTCAGGCGATCGAGTGGGCCTTCGCCGAGGCCTGCGGGCGCGACTTCCATCCGAGCGCCGACAATCTGCCGGCTCCCTTGCCGGCCCTCTTGCCGGCCCTCTTGCCGGTCCCCCTGGCGGCCCAGCGGGAGCCCGACGACGGCTTCCTGGAGCGGATCGCAGCATGGCGGCAGCGGGATCGGGAGCACGGCCTCCCTCCGCGCGCCGAGATCTTCCGGCGAGCGCTGGAATCCCTCAGCGAGGCGCGTCGGAGCGCGAAGGAATCTCCACCTCCTCGTCCGCCGGGATCGATTTCCTCTTGAACACCAGCCGGATGATCTGCCGATGGTCGGGATCGCCGTCCCGCTTCTCGGTGAAGATCCAATCCCGGACCGCACGCAGAGCCGCTCCATCGAAGACCAGGGGCGGCTTCGCGTCGGCGATGACGGGCTCGACGGTCTCGCCCTCGGGCGTGATGCCGAACTCGACCACCGCGTAGCCCTCGAGGCCCGCCGTCCGGGGCAGGGGCGGGAAGACCGCCGGCTCCCGCACGAGGGGCGCCCGCGGCGAGGCCGTCAGGCCCGAACGCTCCTGGACCGCCTTCATCCAGCGCGCTCGCTCCGGATCCTCGTCCTCGATCGTCAGGATGCGCAGCCTCTCGCGCGCATCCTTGGAGGCGAAGGAGAGGGGCGCCTCGCGGACGACCTGCTCGTAGATCTCGCGGGCATCCTCGTCCGACCCCTGCCGCTCCAGGCAATATCCGTGGAGCAGCAGCGTCGAGTGGCGGATCTCGTTGAAGTCCCAGCTCACGAGTGTCGAGGGCTGCGTTCTGGTCAGCACCTCGTCACAGGCCCCCCGTTCGTAGAGCTGATAGGCGTCGACCGACTCTCGAAGCGCCTCGAGCTCGCTCGGCGACCAGGTAC
>CAYXLY010000135.1:0-10456 GCA_964466005.1 uncultured Spirochaetaceae bacterium
CGCCGTGCCCCGGCTTCGCCCCCTGTGAGATCTTGATCTCGATCATCTTGACGGCCTCCTGCGAGGCGCGCTCCCGAAAGCGGTCCGGGTCGAAGCGGCCGAGCTCGTCGCGGCAGCCGAAATAGCCCGTGCCGATCTGCCAGATCAGGTCTCCGCCCTGCAGATGGTGGGGGCTGATCGAGCCCTCGCCGGTATTGTGGGCGAAGCGGCCTTCCCGGGCGCCGATGTTGAGCGCCTCGATGGCCGGCCCGCTGAGCGACCCGAAGCTCATGGCGGAGACGTTCAGGATCGAAGCATCATAGGGATGCGCGCAGAGCTTCTCGCCGATCCGGACGCGCGGATCCCAGTCGCGGGGCTCGACCGGCGCCATCGAGTGGTTGATCCACTCGTAGCCGTCGTCGTAGACGTCCCGCTGGGTGCCGAAGGGGATGGTGTCGCGCTCGCCCTTGGAGCGCTGGTAGATCACGGAACGGTCCTCGCGATTGAAGGGCCGCCCGTCCATGTTCGACTCGATGAAATATTGCTGGATCTCCGGCCGGATCTCCTCGAGCAGGTAGCGGGCGTGCCCGATCACGGGGAAGTTGCGCCGGATCGCCCGGCGGGTCTGGAGCATGTCGACGCAGCCGAGCAGCACGATCGGTGCCACGATGATCCAGCCGAAGCTCGCCGCCGGCCAGAAATAGCTGGCGCCGACGACGCCGCCGACCGCCAGCGCCGCGGTCGAGACGAAGATCGTCCGGGCCGAGACCTCTCCCCGGGACAGGCTCCAGAAGCAGAGGATCGAGAGCGGACCGACGACCAGGAAGGAGAAGAGCGCCGGAGGCCAGACGAAGGCCAGCGCGATGAGCCCCGCCAGCAGGATGACGTTCAGCGTGATGAGAATGGCGCTCATGGTCGGGCACCTTCCGCTCGGCCGGCTCAGCCCAGGTCGAGCTCCCGAGCCGTCTCCTCGAGAAATCGGATCACGGCGTCCGACGCGTCCGGCCCGCCCGCTCCCGCCATGTCCTGGAACCCGCGCATCAGGACCAGACGATCCACGCCGAGATCCTCGAAACGCTTCGCGGTGTCCGCGTCGACGGGGCCGGGCGGCGTGATGGAGATCTCGAGACGACCGAGCCCGTCCGGGCGATCGACCTCCTTCGCGGCCTCTTCGAGGCCTCGCAGGCAGCGCGCCGTCGCGTCGAGATCCTGAAAGAAGCCGTACCAGCCGTTGCCCTGTCGCACGGCGCGCCGAAGCGCGGGATCCGACATGCCCCCCACCACGATCGGCGGATGCGGCCTCTGCACGGGCAGGGGCCGCGACTGGATGCCGGAGAAGGAGGTGAAGCGTCCCTCGAAGGAGGGCTGCTCCTGCGTCCAGAGCGTGCGGATCACCTCGATGTGCTCCGAGGTCCGGGCGCCCCGCTCGGCGTACGGGATGCCCAACGCCTCGAACTCGCCGGGCACGTATCCCACGCCCACTCCGAAGAGGAGCCGTCCCTTGGACAGGACGTCGATGCCGGCCAGCTCCTTCGCGAGCACGACCGGATTGCGTTGCGCGAGCAGGATGATCCCCGATCCCAGCTTGATCCGTTCGGTCTGCGCGGCGGCGAAGGCCAGCGAGGCGATCGTGTCGACGAAGGGGGCCCGGGGAGGCACGGGCGAGGGCGGCTCCTGCGGGTCGATCAGGACCACGTGCTCGCCGGTCCAGATCGACTCGAATCCGGCCCCCTCGGCCGTCTTCAGGAGGCGGGTCATGGCGTCGGGGTCGTCGAAGCCGCCGATGTTCAGTCCGAAATAGCCGATGTCCATGCGAAGCCCTCCCTGTCGATCGACCCGAGCGGTCGACCGCGCCGGATCGTTCCTTCCGAGCGTCCCTCGCCTCGGGATCCGATCCTCATTCGTCCATCAGCACTTCGGCGACCTGCTGCAGCTGCCCCGGGTCGGTCGCGTGGACGAGAAGGGTCGACACGCGACTCTGCTTCCAGGCCTGCAGACGGTCGCGGATCCGCTCTCTCGATCCCAGGAGATGGATCTCGTCGATGAACTCGTCGGGCACCTCGGCGATGGCCTCGGCCCGCTTTCCCTCGAAGAAGAGATCCTGGATCTTCTGCGCCTGCTCGGGATAGCCCATGCGGCCCATCAGCTCCTTGTGGAAATTCCTCTCCTTGCTGCCCATCCCGCCGACGTAGAAGCCGAGCATCGGTCGCAGCGCGTCGTAGGCCGCCTGGAGATCGTCCGTGATCTGCACGCTCACCATCTGAACGATGTCGAAGTCGTCCGGGGCATGCTGGAGCGAGTCCGCGTAGACCTCCTCCCGGTAGGGCGTGTACCAGAGAGGGATCCAGCCATCGCAGATCTCGGCGGCCAGGGCCACGTTCTTCGGCCCCTCGGCGCCGAGATAGATCGGCAGGTCGGCGCGCAGCGGATGGGTGATCGGCTTGAGCGGCTTGCCCATTCCCCAGGCCCCCTCGCCGTGATACGGGATGGGATAGTGCGGCCCGTCGTTGCGGACCGGTCGCTCGCGCCGCATGACCTGACGGATGATGTCGATGTACTCCCGGGTTCGTGAGAGCGGCTTCGAGAAGGGCCGGCCGTACCAGCCCTCGACCACCTGCGGGCCGGAGACGCCGAGACCCAGCATCAGACGCCCCTGCGAGAGATGGTCCAGCGTCAGCGCATGCATGGCCGTGGAGGTCGGAGTCCGTCCGGAGATCTGGACGATCGAGGTCCCGAGCTTGAGACGGGAGGTATGCGCCCCGATCCACGTGAGCGGCGTGAAGGCGTCGGAGCCCCAGGCCTCGGCGGTCCAGGCGGAGTCGAAGCCGAGCTTCTCGGCCTCCTGCGCGACCTCGACGAAATGGGGCGGAGGCGCCGCCTGCCAATATCCGAACATGACACCGAAGCGCAGGGAAGGGGACTGACTCACGAAGCATCTCCTCGAATCCATCTCGCGCCCGGCCGGGCCAGCCGGTGCGGGGCAGAGCATAGCCCCCGCGTTGCGCATGCAAGCGCCCGCGAGAGCTGGCAAGAGTCGGCAAGAGCCGGCAGGCAGGACGCAGCGTCGCTCGAGGACCCCGCTCACGCGCCGTCGGGAGCGTGGGCTCGATCCAGGGCCGGGTCGCGCTTCCCACCTCAGGATTGGGGCGCTTCCTCTCGATAGAGCCTCCATGACGCTGGTGGCGACGATCCTGGGCGGGCTCGCATTCCTGGCGAGCGGGCTCCTTGCGACCCGGCTCTACGCGAAGTCCCGGCGGGAGGGAGGCGCACCGGAGAGGCTCGTCGCCCTCGCGATCACCGCGCTCTTCTGCTTCGCCTATCCCCTCGCCGCGGTGAGTCGGGCGCCGGGGCTGGACGGCACCCACGAGGGCTCGCTCATCTTCACGATTGCGATGATCGCGCTCGTGATCGGGATCTCCGCGCTCTATCGATTCCCGCAGATCGTCTTCCGGCCCAGCCGCCCGTGGGCCATCGCCCTTCGTCACGTCGCCTCGACGCTGGGCGCGGTCGCGGGAGCGGGCTGTGCGGTCGCCGTCACGCTCGCCCAGCGTCCGGCCGAGATGATCGTGTCGACCCGACCCTGGGCCATCGCCCTCATGGTGTCGATCCTCCTGCCCTTCGCGTGGAATGCCGTCGAATCCACCCTTCATTTCCGCCAGATGCGTCGCCGCCTGAGGCTCCAGCTCTCCGATCCGATCGACACGCACCGCTTCCTTCTCTGGGCCATCTCGAGCTGGTCCTCCGTTCTCCACTTCGGGATCGTCATCGCCCTCCGCGTCGCCGATCTCCCCATCCGCTCGCCCCTGCCGATGGCGATCATCGCCTCGAGCGCGCTCTTCTGCCTCCTCTGCACCTGGCTCGCCTTCATGATGCCGCGCGTCTATCGGATCCATGTGGTCGGGGCTCGCGATCCGGACCTCGAGCCGAGACCGACGGAACGCTAGAGGCCGCCTCGTGACCCACGACCGCGGCACGGACGAGAGGGGCTACCGAGGCCTCACCGAAGGTCCGAGTCGACTCGTGCTCGGCCTCGTGCCCGCTACCCTTCGCGCCGCATTCCCGCCGCAGGAGAGGCCCGAGCATGAGCCCCGATCGCCGCTCCGATGAGCGCTCGACAGCCGCCTCCCGCGAAGAGACGGGTCCCGGGATGGATCCGCGCATCGCCGTTCTCCTCGACAAGCAGGAGATTCGCGAGGTCGTCTACCGTTATTGTCGCGGCATCGACCGACGGGACCTCGCGCGGGTCCGCGATTGCTACCACCCGGACGCGAGCGATCGACACGGGAGCTTCTCCGGCACCGTCGACGAGTATCTGACCTGGGTCGACGCCCTGCTCGCCCGCTACGTCTGGACGATGCATCTGATCGCGAACGTGATCGTCGAGCTCGAGGAGCCCGTCGATCACGCCGCCGTCGAGAGCTACGGCGTCGCCCTTCATCGGAGCGACGAGCCCAGGCCCCATCTGAACCTGGCGACCGGCTTCCGCTACCTCGATCACTTCGAGCGGCGAGCGGGGTCCTGGCGGATCGCGTCTCGCGTCGCCGTCTCCGAGTGGTCGATCCGGATTCCCGGAGACGCCTGGTGGCCGATCCCGGACTCCCTTCCCAAGGGTCGCCGTGACGCGAACGATCCCCTCCATGACCTGCTCTCGAGCGTCGCCGAGGCCGTGGAGCGGGACGGGCCTACCAGAGCTCGTCCGCATACCGATCCGTCCCGGGAATCGTCGGAATGAAGGGTGCGGAGAAGAGGAGTCTGCCCCCGACGGCGCGCTCGACCCGGTCCGAGACCTCCCGGGTCCAGCGACGGACCGAGTCGGCGGGATCCTCGGGATAGAAGCCGATGACGAGCACGCGCCGCGCGAGGCTCTCCGGCCCTTCGCTCGCCGAGGGCGAGTCGGGGGGCAAGGGCTCGGGCTCGAGGACCAGACAGAGCGAGGGGCCGGGCCCGGTCATCGACGCGGCCAGGTCCCGCTCTGCGAGCGACCGACGCAGGGCCTCGGCGGCCTCCACGCTCGGCGCCTCCCAGAGCGAGAGCGACACGCCGGCGTAGGGATGATCGAGCGCGAGCTCCGGCGGCACCCCGTCCGGATCGCGAGAGACGGCGAAGCGGGACAGATAGAAGCCCGCGTGCACGGGGCGTCGCCCCGAGAACATCCGGTCGTGTGCGATCAGCGCCTGCACGCGGTCCACGGCCCAACGCACGGCCTCCTCGTGATGACCGGCGAGAAGCCAGTAGAGCGCGAGGTAGGAGCCGTCGCGCACATCGGGCAGCATCGAGCCCTGCTCCGGCAGCCGCTCGTCCTTCAGCCGACGCGTCGCCACGAATCGACGGCCGGCGAAGAAATGCGGCCCTACCATGCAGCCCGAGTAGAAGTGATCGCGCTCGTACCAGCGGTTGAAGGCGACCTCCTCGCCGGGGTGCGGGTCGAGCAGGCTCACCAGCACGCTGCCGAGCCTCACCTCTGCCGGAGCTTCCCGATCGCTCGCTGCCATGCCGTCCTCCCCGGGCCGTCCGGTCTCGGGGGCAGATGCCACGCCGGAACGACCCCGGAACGCTACCCCGGCGGCCCGGACTTTCGAGGGGGCCGGCTCGGGGTGATCCGGTGCGCGAGGACCGAAGGAATGCCTCGCCGACCGTCTCAGGCCTGGGCGCCGCTTCGTTGGAGCTGCGCGCGCTGGACCGAGAGCGAGATGCGCCGCAGGACCTCGAGGAAGACGCTGCTGTGGGGATCCTCCTGGATCGCCCGGATGCCGTATCGGGTCCGGCCCGGCCCGAGCTCGCGGATGCTCTGGACGGAGGCGATCCCGTGGCAGCGCTCCTCCTCGTGCTCGATCGAGACCGGGACCGTCTGGCCGATCTCGTACTGGGAGGACGCGAGGACGGCGAAGCCGGTCGCGCTGAGATCCTGGACGGGAAGCTCCGACTCGGGGCCGACGATCGCCTGGATGCCCGCGGAGAGCGTGCTGACCCGGTAGTCCTGTCGACTCTCGGCCGAGATCGCATCGCCCACGGTCTCCAGCAGGAAGACGGGTCCTTCGACGGCGTCTTCCTCCTGGATCTCCAGCACCCGCCCGACCTGCTGCATGAACTCGTGCGGCCCGTTGAAATACATCAGCACCTCCTGGCCCGGCTCGAAGGCGAAGGGCTCGGCCACGAAGCGCACCGAGAGGCGGCCCTCGCTCGCCTCGAGGACGACGGAGCGCCGAAGGCGGCGCGTCTCGCAGGTGGGCTCCTGGAAGAGAATGTCATTGCCGGTCTTGATCATGGATCTGCTCCTTGCCTGCACATGAATGATGGCCGTCCCATCGACCGCATCACCCGGGAACCGAAGCAGGGAGAAGGCCCCATACGGCGTCCAGAGCGAGAATGCCTCTTTCACCCCATGACTCGAGTCCGGTCTCGAGTGGATCCGCTCGGGGTCTTCTCCCGAGAGCGCTCATCCCGAGAGGAGAGGCTGTGCGACACTGCCGATCTCGTCCTTCCTTCCGACCTTCCCCTGCCTCCGGAGCGTTTCGTGCCGTCCGCCCCGCCCGATCCCAGGGTCTTCCGCGAGCATCTCTTCGCCGACCTCAGGCCCTTCGCGCAGTGTCATGCGCCGACGCTGGTGGAGCTCGGCGGGGGTCGGCTCCTGGCAGCCTGGTTCGGGGGCACCTACGAAGGACATCGCGACGTCGCCATCTGGGCCGCGGAGCGGACGGCCCCACTCGAGCGATCGGCGGCGGCGGGTCCCGGGCAGGAGCGACCGTCCCCTCCCCCCGGCAGCGGCTGGAGCACGCCGCGCCGGATCGCCCGCGCCGGATCCCGGCCCCACTGGAACCCCGTGCTCTTCGCGATCGCCGAGGACGACCTCGTCCTGCACTTCAAGGTCGGGGAGCGGATCCGGAGCTGGCAGACCTGGACTCAACGCTCGCGAGACGGGGGACGCACCTGGGAGGCCCCCGCTCCCCTGGCTCCCGGCGACCGGGGCGGCCGGGGTCCCGTCAAGAACAAGCCCATCCGCCTGCCTTCCGGAGTCTGGCTCGCGGGCGCCTCGACCGAGGGCCGACGACGCTGGCAGGCCTTCGTCGACCGCAGCCCGGATGGGCTCGGCCCCTGGGAGGCGAGCGCGCCGATCCCCGTCGATCGAAGCCATTTCGCGGGCAAGGGATTGATCCAGCCGGCGCTCTGGGCCTCGACCGGGACCTCGGTGCATGCCCTGCTCCGGAGCACCGCCGGGCGCATCTACCGGAGCGACTCGGACGACGCGGGGCGCACATGGTCGACCGCCCGCCCGACCGAGCTGCCGAATAACAACAGTGGACTCGACGTGGTGCGGACCCGCGACGGGATCCTCGCGCTCGCCTGCAATCCGGTGGGCGGCAACTGGGGGGCACGATCGCCGCTCTCGCTCTTCTTCTCGCACGACGACGGAGCGAGCTGGTCGGATCGGATCGACGTCGAGACGGAGCCCGGTGAGTTCTCCTACCCGGCCCTGATCGAGCTCGACCCTGGCCTCGGGCTCGCGTATACCTGGAATCGGCGCCGCATTGCCTTCGCCTTCCTGCCGCGCGCGTCGATCCCCGGCGCCCCGACCCGGCAGAAGCCCAGAACCGAGGAGACGACGAGATGACGAGAGGCCCCTTCGGATTCCAGACGACCGCCGAGGAGGCGGCGCGCGACATCGATCTCTCGGGCCGCACCGTCGTCGTGACCGGCGGCTCCGCAGGCCTAGGCCTGGAGACGGTGCGCGTGCTCGCCGGGCGGGGCGCGAAGGTCGTGAGCGTCGTTCGCGACCGCGCCAAGGGCGAGTCGGCGCTGGCCCGGATTCGCGAGAGCGTCCCCGACGCCGACCTCGAGCTGGCCGAGCTCGACCTCTCGGATCTCGACTCGGTCCGCCGCGGCGGCGACGATCTCGCCCGCCGTCTCCCGAAGATCGACCGACTGATCAACAACGCCGGCGTCATGGCCTGTCCGCTGGAACGCACCGCGGAAGGGCTCGACCTGCAGCTCGGCACCAATCATCTCGGCCACTTCGTGCTCACGGCCAGGCTGATGGATTCCCTCCAGGCCGGCGCACCGGCCCGCATCGTGAACCTCTCGAGTGGCGGTCATCGACTGTCGCCGATCCGCTTCGAGGACCCCTTCTTCGAGAAGGAGCCCTATGACAAGTGGCTGGCCTACGGACAGGCCAAGACCGCGAACGTGCTCTTCAGCGTGGCGCTCGACGACCGCTTCCGGGACCGGGGCATCCGCTCCCTGGCCGTCCACCCCGGAGCGATCGTGACGGAGCTCGGACGCCATCTCGGCCCCGATGACCTGAAGGCCTTGATGGCGCGCTCCGCCCGCGGCGAGCAGGTCCAGAAGATGGAGTACAAGGAGGTCGCGCAGGGCGCCGCGACCACCGTCTGGGCGGCCACGGCCCCGGAGCTCGAGGAGCGCGGCGGCGTCTACTGCGAGGACTGCGGGGTCGCCGAGCCGATCGACGATCCCGGCTCCGCGCTCGGCGTCATGACCTGGGCGCTCGATCGCGCCGCCGCCGAGCGTCTCTGGCAGCTCAGCGAGGACTGGTCCGGCGAGACCTTTCCGGCCTGACGCGACGGCCCTTACCGCTCGGGACCGGCGCTCGGAGGGCGAGAGGCCCTCGAGGACTCCGGGACGTCGGAGCCGCGTGACGCCTCGAAGAGGCTGCGCAGGGGCACCCGCGCCGGCTCGTCCGCCCCGGCGCCGAGGACGGAGTCCGACGCATCCGATCCGGGTCGAAGCTCCGCCTCGAAGGCCGCGTCGAGCGCGGCGATCCGCAGCTCATGGGGCCCGACGAGCCAGCAATCCGTCTCGTCGAGCGCCTCGAGCGGCGGCCCGCCTTCGAGGTTCAACGGACAGATGTCGCGTCGCTCCGCGATCTCGTCGGCCTCGTCCTCGAAGAGCACGCGCAGCGGCAGCCCCTGGCTGCGACAGACGGAAGGGCGGTCCTCGTAGATCCGGCAGGCTCCGGCGTCGTCGAGAAAGGCGCAGGCGCCCGGCGGATGCGGGCTCCCCTCGCGCAGGAGTCGTCCCTGACGTCTCCGGATCCGCTCGGCCTCGATCGGTCGCACGGTCAGATCGTCCAGGCAGCAGGCGGCACAGCCCCGCCCGCAACGAAGGCGCCCGGCATGCCGGCTGGCCACCTGCGCGACCGCCTCGTCGATCTCGCGATGGAGCTCGACCAGCGCCGCGAGGGCCTGCTCTCCACCCGGCCCGCGCGTCGCCTCGGCCGCCTCGACGACTCGATCGTCCGGACGGCTGCGCGGACTCAATCGCGAACCGCGGCGCGATGGCGCGGGGCCTCGGAGCCGACGGTCGCGACCTGACGTTCGAAGCGCTCGAGGGAGGCGAAGGCCCGGAGCCCGAGCTTCCGCGCGATGTCCCCGCTGCCGGGTCCGCCGAGCCAGAGATCGATCCGCTCCGGCAAGGCTTCCCGCAACCGTCTCACGTAGTCGAACGCGTCTTCGAGCGCGTCCGGGCCGTCTGCGTCCCGAGGCGCCAGGCCGAGCACGACGAGGCCCGAGCCGGTCCGGGTGGCGCTGTCCACGACGTCGGAGACGGGCACGTCGCAGCCGAGATAGATGGTGTCCACACCGACCCCCGAGGCGAGCAGCGCCGCCGCCAGGATCCCGAACTCGTGCCGCTGGCCCGACGGCGTCACGAAGAGCGCGCGGCCTCGGGCGTCGCGCTCCGGATGCCGCTGGATGCAGCCTCCCAGCAGCGTACGGAGCACCGCCACCGCGGCATGCTCGGCCCCGATCGAGAGCTGGCCCGCGGCCCATCGATCTCCGATCTCGCGCAGCAGCGGAAGCGCCAGCTCGAGCGTGAAGTCCCTCGGCCCGAGCGAGAGGAAGGCCGGCGTGAGGAGGCGCTCCACCCGCGCGGAGTCGATCGTCTCGAGGGCCTCGAGCACGCGGTCGATCAGCTGGGGCCGAGGCAAAGCCGCGGGAGGGGCCGCCGGCGCGTCCTCGGCGATCCGACCCGGGCGCGCATCCTCGAAGAAGAGCGCGGCGAGCGCGTCATCGTCGAGCTTCGCCAGGCGACCGATCCGATGTCCGCTCGCGACCAGCGCCGCGAGCATCTCGAGTCGGCGGACCTGAGACTCCGAGTAGAGGCGGGTGCCGCCCTCCGTGCGCAAGGGCTCCACGGCGTGATGACGCCGCTCCCACACACGCAGCACGTCGGGCGACAATCCAGTTCGACGCGCCACGGCGCCGATGCCCAGGGTCGCATCCTCGCTGTCGATCAAGGTCGTCCTCGGTGCACGCGGGGCTAGGGTCCGTCGCGATTCGAGTGGTGGCTCCGGCTCGGCTTCGCTGGAGCCCCCGGGACTCTAGATCGCCTGGCTCGCCGGTGCTGGCCTGCGCCGGGCGCCAGGCGCGGCGGGCGGCGATGCGCCGGCGCTGAACCCCGAAGGGAAAGCTTCGAATGCCCCACGTTCTTCGATCTTCGATCCAGCTCGACCGCAGCCTCGACG
>CAYXLY010000136.1:0-10363 GCA_964466005.1 uncultured Spirochaetaceae bacterium
GGCCGCGACAGCCGCGAGCAGCGGCGGTTCCTGCGATCGGAGGCTCGCCGGGGAGGGGGCTGCGGAGGCCTCCGTGACGTCGGCCGCTTCGGCCGCGTCGAGCGCTTCGGCCGGGTCGGCCCCGGCGAGTCGCTGCGCGGGAGCGGGCGGAATCGGCATGGGCTCGGTCACGATGCCCCGCCGCCCGAGCTGGGCCGCGGCGACGCGGGCGAAGAGCGGCGCTGCGACGCTGCCCCCGGTGTGGAGGGCGCCGGAGGGCTCGTCGATGGCGACGACGATGGCGAGCTCGGGGTCGTCCGCGGGCACGACTCCCATGAACCAGGCGATGTAGCGGTCCTCGGAATAGCGCCCCTGCTCTCGGTCGAGCTTCTGGGCCGTGCCGGTCTTGCCCGCGACCGGAACGGCCTTCAAGCCCGCCAGCCGACCCGTGCCCTCCGGGCCGACGACCGTGCGCATCATGTCCAGCGTGCGGCGAGCCGCGTCCGGGGAGACCGCACGACCGAGCGATCGGGGCTCGGTGTACTGCCAGGAGCCGGCGCTCCGGCGGCGAGCCCGCACGAGCCGGGGCTGCATGCGCTCGCCGTCGTGAGCCAGGGCAGCCAGAGCCGCGGCCAGCTGGATGGCGGTCACCGAGACGCCCTGTCCGAAGGCGGCGGTCGCCTGATCGACCGGCTTCCATCGACTCCAGTCGCGCACGATGCCGGCGGCCTCCGTCGGAAAGCCCGAGCCCGTCGCGTCGCCGAATCCGAATCGTCTCAGTCCCCGATGTTGACGCTCGCGACCGAGCCGCTGGGCGATCTGGACGGCCCCGACGTTGCTGGAGACGCGCAGGACGCCGGCAGGCTCGAGCACGCCGTGAGCGCGCGCATCGCGAATCGTCTTTCCGCGGACGCGCAGCCAGCCCTCGCCGGTATCGAGCTCGGTGTCGGGATCGATTCGATCCGCGTCGAGCGCCGACGCGACCAGGAAGACCTTCATGGTGGAGCCGGCCTCGACGAGGTCGGTGAAGGCCCGCGCTCGGGTCTCGGCATAGTCCAGCTCGCGAAAACGATTCGGATCGAAGCCCGGGGCCTCGGCGAGGGCGAGGACGTCCCCGGTCTCGGGATCGAGCGTGATGATCGTGCCCCCCCGAGCTCCGTGTGCCTCCACGGCCTCCTGGAGGGCGGCCTCTGCTGCACCCTGCATGGCGGCGTCGAGAGTGAGTGCGATCTCGCCGCCCTGGGCCTCGCGCGGATTCGTCGAACGGAGGGCGAGGGCGCGCCCGCGCGCATCGCGCTCGACGCGCACCCGCCGAGGACTTCCCCGGAGCCAGGCGTCCTCGAGCTGCTCGATGCCGCGGACGCCTTCCCCGTCGATGTTGGCGAAGCCGATGAGCGGCGCGGCGAGCCGACCGGCCGGATAGGAGCGACGCGGCTCGGGATCGATGCCGATGCCGGGGAGCTCGAGCTCTCGGATGCGCCGGGCGCGGTCGGGCTCCACCCAGCGAGCCAGGTAGGTGAAGCGATCTCGTTCGGTGAGCCGTCGCGCGAGTCGGATCGGGTCGAGATCGAGCACCTCGGCCAGGCGCGCCGCCGTCTCGGGGGCCTCCTCCACGAGGCTCGGCAGGGCGTAGACCGAGGCGCTCTCCGTGGTGATGGCGAGCTCCCGACCGTGGCGATCGACGATCGTTCCGCGCGCCGGCGCGAGCTGCTGGCTCGTCCGGATCTGATCCTGGAAGAGCTTGATCGTACGTCCGTTGTCGACCGTCAGGTGTGCTGCCCGTCCCGCCAGGACGAGCGCGAGGACGATCCCGCCCAGGCGCACCCAGATCACGCGACGGGCCGCGCTGTCCAACGCCTGGGACCTCATGGCGTGGCTCCCGTCGCAATCGGTCTCGCTCGGCTCGAAACGGATCCCTCGGACCGGCCGCGGGTCCCGACCTCGTGTCGAATCGTGTCGGGCTCGGGCAGCGAGAAGACGTGGGCGGGCGCCTTGAATCCGAGCTCCCGGGCCCGGATCGCCAGAGCGACGGGATCCCGCAGCTCCCGCTTGCGCAGGGTGAGGGCGCGCTGCTCCTCCATGAGCGCCTGCTCCTGGTCCAGCGTGGCCGCGATCGCATAACGCGTTCGGATCAGGTCGATTCGCAGGGCCGCGACCCCGAGCGCCGCGACGATCCCGACGACGAGCAACGGAACGAGCGCGCGGGAACGTCGGGACGGGCGATCCGTCGAGAGATCGACGCCGATCCATCCGGGACGGGGACCGCCGGCATCGACGGACGGGATCGGCTGCGGGATCCGAGGTCGCCCCGGCCAGACGAATGCACTCATGCGGCCTCCAGCATCTCGGCGGCGCGCAGGCGAGCGGAGCGGGCCCGCGGGTTGCGCTGGATCTCCTCTTCGCTCGGCACGATCGGGCGTCGGGTCAGGATCCGAAGAGCGGGCTGTCGACCGCAGCGACAGGCCGGCCACTCGGGAGGACAGACGCAGCCGCGGGCAGCCGTGCGGAAGGTCTGCTTCACGAGGCGGTCCTCGAGGCTGTGATAGGCGATGACCGCGAGACGTCCGCCGGGCCGCAGCACGTGGATGGCCGCCTGCAATCCCTCCTCGAGAGCGCCGAGCTCGTCGTTGACCGCGATGCGGAGCGCCTGGAAGACCAGGGTGGCGGGATTGTGCTTGCGGCCACGGCCGATCCCGAGCTCGCGGACGAGCGCGACGAGGTCCCGGGCGGTCTCGAGGGGCGTCGCCGTTCGGCGTTCGACGATGGCGCGCGCCAGACGTCGCGATCCGGGGAGCTGGCCGTACTCCGAGAAGAGCCGCTCGAGCTCTTCCACGGAGAGGCTGGCCAGCAGGCCTGCGGCCGTGGGCCGTGCGCCGTCGGCATCCATGCGCATGTCGAGGGGGCTCTCTTCCGCGTCGCCGAATCGGAAGCCGCGCTCCGCGCTGTCGAGCTGATGGGAGGAGACGCCGAGGTCGAGCAGGATCGCGTCGATCGGCGTCGGAGCGAGCTCGGCGGCGACGTCTTCGAGCCGACGGAACGAAGCCTGGACGAGTCGGACGCGATCGCCGTAGGCCTCGAGGCGGTGACCCGCCGCCTGCAGCGCCTCTCGGTCGAGGTCGAGCCCGACGAGCAGCCCGTCGGGTGCGATTCGATCCAGGATGGCCTCTGCGTGTCCGCCTCCGCCGAGGGTGCCGTCGACGACGACGGCTCCCGGGGCGAGATCGAGCTGTCCGAGCGTCTGGGCGAGGAGGACGGGCTCGTGGTAGGACATGGTCGCCACAGGGGCGCCTCCCGTCTTTCGCAGCACCTCGCTGGAATCGTCAGGAAGATCCGAAGAAGATGTTGGGGTGTCCCGGGACACGTGCCTTCGGCACGTACCCCCCAGTAACCGCGCCGGAGACCCTGTTGTGCCCCGGGAACACCCCAACCTCTCTTCTGGAGAGCTCTCGCTCTCCAGTCCCCCCAAAAAGCCTACGAACGGTTGGACTGGTCCACCGATCGACGGATGTCGTCGAGCTCGTGCAGCGTGGCTGCCTGGCTCGCTTCGAACTTCACGGGGCTCCAGATCTCGACATAATCGAGCACGCCCGCGACAATGACTTTCTGATCCAGCCCCGCGTGATCTCGCAGGAAGCCGGGAACGAGGATGCGGCCCTGACTGTCGATCGGGCAGGGCACGGAGCCCGACGCGTAGAATCGGCGGAGACGCTGGACATCGGGGTCCAGCGGCGACTTCTCCCTGAGCTCCTGCTCGAACGAGCTCCACTCCTGGGCGGGATAGAGCGCGAGATGATCTCTCTCATTGACCAGCATCGGTGGATTCTCCCCTCCGCTCTCGAGCTCGTCCCGGAAGACCCGCGGAATGCTGAGTCTTCCCTTCGCATCCATCGTGTGGTCGTGGCGTCCGCGAAACATCGTTCTGAAAACGCCTCGCCTGGCTTCACGACCCGTTCCGATTCCGCTCGGGCGCGGCGATTCGGGGATCTCCCCGCTCGTCCGTTCCCGATCCGTCGGGGCTCAGGGGAGGCTGCTCTCGAGAACGGGTCCGCATCTTCGATCGAGTCACGGATCCCAGCTCCGGGAGGGCCCCTTCCAGGACCCGATTGAAGCGATTCGCCCCACAATTCCCCACTCGGATTCATTTCTATCCCACAATTCCCCACTCCTCAACGGGAAATGTGAGCCGCCCGCGCTTTTTTTGCGGCTTGGGATCAATTCATAACGATGTTTGCCTAGCGTCCGTTGCAGCAGGCGAAAACACAGCGAGCACAGGGCGGCGATAAGGCGATCGCCGCGATCGAACGCCGCGATCGGCGCCGAGCGTGAGGACGGGAACGCCGTGGCGCACGGGAGTGCGGATGGGTTCGCGGGTGGGATGGAGATCGCCAGAGGGTTGGAGATCGCGGGTGGGATGGAGAGGCTCGAAGGGCGGAGGGGCGCGGGTCAGGCCGATCCCAGGCCAGGGATGCGTGCGCCATGAACCTCGACTGTGCGGTCGACGAGGGTGCGCAGCAGGCTGCCCGCTTCGAGCGCAGCGGGCCCGTCGAGCTCCCGCGGCGTCGGCTCGAGCAGGCTCTCGATCACCGCGCTCGTGCCCTCGCGCACGCCCGAGAGCGCGTAGCCGCCCTCGAGCACGTACACGAGTCGGCCGCCGCAGAGGGTGTCCGCCAGCCCGCGCAGGCAATCGGCCAGGGCGCGGTAGCCGCTTCCACCGAGCTCCATGGAGGCGAGCGGATCGTCGCGGTGGGCATCGAAGCCGCAGGAGACGAGGATCAGGTCCGGCCGGAAATGGGCCATGGCCGGCGTGAGGAGACGCTGCAGCACGCCGACGTACTCCACGTCCCCACAGCCCGCGGGCATGGGGACGTTCAGGGTCGCTCCGACTCCCCGCCCCACGCCGACCTCGTCGAAGTCTCCCGTGCCGGGGTAGAAGGGATACTGGTGGGTGGAGGCGTAGAAGACGGAAGGGTCGTCCTCGAAGGTGTGCTGCGTGCCGTTTCCGTGATGGACATCCCAGTCGAGGATCAGGATGCGGGGACTGCCCTCTTCGGCCTGGAGCGCGCGGGCGGCGATGGCCACGTTGTTCAGGAGGCAGAAGCCCATCGCGCGGCCGGCCTCGGCGTGGTGTCCGGGCGGTCGGACGGCCGCCAGCCCCGAGTCGACCTCGCCCCGAAGCACGCGACGCGCCAGATCGATCGTGCCCCCCGCGGCCAGACACGCGATGTCGAAGCTCTCCGGTCCATGATAGGTATCGGCGTCGAGCCGGCCTGGCGGCTGGTCCCGGGTCGACTCGAGCTGGTCGAGCAGACGGCGTTCATGGACGCGGAGGATCTCCTCGGGCTCGGCGAATCGAGGCGGGGCGATCTCGACTCGATCGCGAAAGGGGGCGAGGGCCTCTGCCAATGCGACGAGGCGTTCCGGACGCTCCGGGTGACCTTCCGGGCCCCGGTGGCTCCGATACCGGATATCCTCCACGATCTGGACTCGTCGATTCGACATCGAGCGAGACAGCGTAACGGAGCCCACCTTCCCGAGCGAGATTCGCCTCGAGCGAATGCGCCCGCGCAGCGGTAGAGGTGAAGCAGCAGGGAGTCGATTGGACCGCGTACAGCCGAAGACTGGACGGATCGCCGCGGCATCGCGTCGTTGCATCGCTCTGACGGGGGTGAATACGCCCCTGGGACTGCGTCTCGTGAAGCGACTGGCCGCCTCCGACGATCGGACCGAGGTCGTGGTGCTCGATCGCCGCAAGCCGCTCGACCTTCCGGCGGAGGTTCGGTTCGAGCGGGTCGATCTGACGCGCCCGACGGCGGACGGAAGGCTGGCAGAGACGCTCGCCCGGACGCGGGCCGACGCCCTCGTTCATCTCGCCTTCCGAACGGAGCCCACGCGGGACGTCGAGGCCGACCACGAGCTGGAGACGATTGGCACGCTTCATCTCCTTCAGGCCGCCTCGGACGCGCGCGTCCGCCGGCTGATCGTCGCCTCGAGCACGATGCTCTACGGCCCTCGCGCCGACAATCCGACCTATCTGACGGAGTCGCATCCGCTGCGCGGACATCGTCACGCCCATTGCGTCCAGAATCGCGTCGAGGTCGAGCGGATGGTCGCTCAATGGTCGGCGCAGCACGCGGACGCCGAGGTCTGCGTCCTCCGTGGCTGCTGGGTCGTCGGTCCGAGCACGCGAGACCACGTCAGTCGCTACCTGACGCGGTCGATCGTGCCGGTCGTGATGGGCTACGACCCGTTGATGCAGCTCCTGCACGAAGACGACTGGCTCCACGTATTCGAGAGCGCCGTCCGCGACGGGCATTGCGGCGTCTACAACATCGTCGGAACGGGCGTCGCACCACTCTCGCACCTGCTGCGCTCCGCCGGGCGTCGCGTGCTGGCGCTTCCCTTCCCGGTGCTCGAGCGTTCGACGGCCTGGCTGGGCGTCCCCTCGCCGGGCGATCCGCCCGCGGGCTTCTACGATTATCTCCGATATCTCTGGGTCGCCGACGGAGCGCGGGGCTGGTCCGCCTTCGGCGAGCCCGTCTACAGCACGCAGGAGGCCTGGGCCTCCCTGGCCAGCGCAGGACGCCTGCGTCGATCGGCTTGACGAGCCGGGAGCGGAGCGGAGAAGAAGGATCGAGCAGGCGTCCCGCGGTCGATGCGGAGATCGGCGTCCCGGGCGCCAGGAAGCGAGCGAGCATGGCCGATCGAAGCGAAGGAGCCGCGGGCAGCGTCGGACGAGACGACTCGGGAGAGAGGGGAGTCGCGGTCCGGCGTGCGGCCAGGGCGGGGCCGGAGCGGGCGGAGCTGGGGGCAGCGCTCTCGGAGCTTCGCTCGGGCCTCCAGGAGGTGCTCGTCGATCTCGAGCGCGCGGGCCCGGACGGGGCAGCTTCCGAGCGCGCCTCCGCGTCGGAGGGGGTGGGGGCCGAGCGTTTCTTCTCGATCTTCGACGAGCTCCGACGGGAGCTCTCGAGTCTCTCCGGCTCGGAGCAGCTCGGCGAGGTCGACGCGTTCGGCCTCGACCCGGACCTGCTGAGGCGGGTGCGGCGGCTCCTCGATCTCCTCTTCGATCGCTACTGGCGGGTCCGGGTGACCGGATCCGAGCATCTCCCGGCGGTGGCTCCCTGTCTCTTCGTGTCGAATCGGTCCGGGCTCCTGCCTTACGACGGGCTGATGCTGGCCCATGCGATCGCGCGAGCACGGCCCGAGTGGCCGCGGGCCCGGTTCCTGGTCGCGGACTGGCTGATGACCCTTCCCTTCGCACAGCCCGGACTGACCCGACTCGGAGGCGTCCGCGCCTGTCCCGAGAACGCCGACCGGCTGCTGCGGGCCGGCCATCCGGTGATCGCCTTCCCGGAAGGCGTGAAGGGAGCGGCCAAGGTCTTCCGCGATCGCTATCGACTCCAGCGCTTCGGGCGAGGAGGCGCGATCCGCTCTGCGCTCCGGGCGCGGGTGCCCCTGGTGCCGGTGGCCGTGGTCGGGGCCGAGGAGGCGCATCCGATCCTCTTCAAGTCGAACTCCTCGGCCTCGCGGGCGCTCGGGCTTCCCTTCCTTCCCGTCACGCCCACCTTTCCGGTGCTGGGCCCGCTGGGGCTGCTGCCGCTTCCGACGCGCTGGCGCATCGCGATCGGTGAGCCGATGCCCCTTCCGGAGCTCGATGGCAAGGCCGACCCGGGCCTCGAGATCTCGCGCCTGAACGAGCTGCTGCGGGCACGCGTGCAGGGCCTGCTCGACGGCGCCCTGGCCGACCGGGAATCGCCCTGGTCCTAGACCCTATGAAGCCGGTCACTCCATAGGGTCTAGAAGAGGTCCACGGCCGCTCGGGGTCTTTCGGGGCTCAGCCGGGCTCCCCGCCCTGGCCGTCCTCGCCACTGTGGACGGTGCCCTCTCCCGTCGACCGGTAGACCGACTCGAGCCGCTCGACGGCGATCGCGACGCGCTCGAGATTTCGAGTGAGGTTCTCGATGTCCTTGCGGTGGGGCAGCTCGTGAAGCTCGAGGGCTTCACTCACCGACTTTCGCACCAGGGCCTCGAGCGCCTCGAAGCTCTGTCCTTCGCCCCCTCTCGCTTCGGTGTCGGCGCGCCTCGAGCCCGGCTTCCGATCCCGAGGCTCCCGGTCGTCGGAGGCCCGCTCCGTTCGGGACTCGGGCTGATTCACGATCCGTCGCAGGCGATCCTGGAAGTCGCCGAGTCCATCGGTGGCCTCGTCGACGCTCTTCCGGATCGCCCCGTAGAGCGCATCTCCGCCTCGTGCGAGGATCTGTGAGATCAGGGTGTCGGAGGGATCTTCCTTGGCCCGCTCGCTGTCGACGAGGATCTGGGACAGCGCGACCTGGGTGATGTCCTCACCGGTCTCGTTGTCCATCACGCGGACCTCTTCGCCCTCCTCGAGGAGCTTCGCGATCCCCTTCAAGGTGATGTAGCGGCTGGTGTCCGTGTTGTAGAGCTTGCGATTGGCATAACGCTTGATGAGGATCGCCATGCCCGGATTCTAGCAGGTCGGCCCCGATCTCCCGTTCGGGCTCCCTGCCTCTTCAGGACTCGATCTCGAAGCGCTGGACCCGACGCGTGCCCGGCGGCGGGCCCCTGTCGGGGCGGCTCCGGCGGCCCTCGGGCTTGCCGCGGCGATCGCGGGACCCCTCGCGCCGCGCAGGCGGCGGCTCGTCCGGGGAGGCAGGCCCACTCTCTCGTGCGGTCCAGCCGATCTCCCAGGTCAGCTCACGGAGTCCGAGGAAGGCGCGCAGGACCAGCCGGGCGTCGGAGTCCGTCCGGGAGCGCCTCTCCCATCGCTCGATCTCGGCGTCGAGCGCCTCGGTCAGCGCGCGGGCGAGGGCCGGGGGCGGAGTGAGCAGGCGGCCGCTCCGCAGGGCGGTCATCAGCTCGTCGAGCGGGCCGAGCAGCGGGCTGGCTCCCGAGTCGGAGCCTCGGCCGCCCCGCTCGCCCGCGATCTGCGTGGCCTCCGCCAGGGCGCGCAGGGCCTCGAGCCCTTCGAGCGTCGCGTTGAGCGCATGTCTTCGCAGACGCCCGAGAGCGTCTTCGAGGTCGCGACTCATTCCGGACTCCGCAGAGCCGGATCCTCTCCGCGCTCGACCAGCATGGCGCCGATCTCCGCGAGACCTCCGAGCCGATCGACGTCGCCGGGCAGCTCGCTCACGCGCACGCAGTCCACGTCGCGGGTGCCCGCCTCGATCGCGAGCGCGTCGATCGCCTGGCGTTGAGCGGCGCAGACCCGCGCGTGCTCGCGGAAGGTCTCGACGATCGGTCCCGCGGCGCAGGCCGCGTCGTCCTCCCACGCCCGGGCGAGACGCGCCTCGTCTCTCTCCAGGGCGGCCTCTGCGGACGGGCTCGAGAGCTCGGAAGGCGAAATCTCGAGCGGCCAGGGGCGCAGGCGATTCGCGACGACCGACACGAGGGGGACCCGGAATCGCTCGAGCTCGGCCAGGAAGTCGAGGCCGCTGCGGACGGAACGGGATTGGGGGCCGCAGATCAGAACGAAGCCCGTCTCCGGGCCGAGGAGCAGCGCCTCGACCTTCGTCGCCCGCTCCCGGAAGCCCTGGGAGAGATCGTCGATGGCCATCAGGAACTCGGACAGATCGTCCAGGAAGCCCACGCCGGCAATGCGTTCGAGCAGTCCCAGCACGCGATGCATCGCGCGACCGAAGAGGCGCGCCCCGAAGCGGCTCGCAGACATCGCCGGATGGATCAGGGTGCGAACGAAGCGGCTCTCGAGAAACTCGCGCAGGCGACGGGGCGCGCGGAGGAAATCGAGCGCATGGTCGGCCGGCGGCGTGTCGACCACGACCAGATCATGGTCTCCGCGCGTGATGAGCTCGTGGACCTGCTCCATGGCGGCATACTCGGCGCTGCCTGCGAGCGCCTCGGAGAGATGGCGGTAGATGCGGTTGTCCAGGATGCGCTGACGAGTCTCCTCGTCGGACGTGAAGCGGGTGATGAGCCGATCGAAGGTCGGCTTGGGGTCGAGCATCATCGCCTCGAGCGACCCGCCGTCGTTCGGGCTCCCGAGCTCGTCGATCAGGGACGAGAGGTCGACGGGGGCGGGCTTGGAGCCGAGATCCTCGAGTCCGAGCGCATCGGCGAGCCGCCGCGCCGGGTCGATCGTGATCACGAGGGTCCGTCGGCCACGGCAGGCGGCCTCGAGCGCCAGGGCAGCGGCGATCGTCGTCTTGCCCACGCCTCCGGTCCCGGCGCAGACGAGCACGCGCGCCTCACCGAGCGCTTCGGCCAGCGTGCGCTCGGTCATGACGAGGCCTCGGAGGCGTTCCCGGAGCGGGCTCGGGAGCGGAGGGGAAGAGTCGTTTCGGGGCTCACCTCCGGCCAGATCGGGGGCTCCAGGATTCGCTCGGCGATCTCCGTCCAGCCGCCGCCGGCC
>CAYXLY010000137.1:0-10357 GCA_964466005.1 uncultured Spirochaetaceae bacterium
GGCCTCCGAGCGGGCCGGCCGCGCGTGGTAGTAGCGATCGAGGGCCGCGCCGAGGTCGCTCGGCGTGACCATCACGGGACGGATCTCCAGACCGGTGCGGAAGCTCAGGTCGTCGAGCAGCTCGATGTCGGAGGGATCCTCCATGCCCAGGTAGAGCCGGCCTCGTCCCTTCTCTTCCTGCTGGACGAAGAGGGGGATCACGCCGTGCTCCGAGGCCATCCGGGGGGGGACGAGCGCCAGCACCTCCGGCGCGATGCGCTTGCCCTGGAGCGTCGCGATGGGCAGATCGAGCTGCTTGGCCAGAGCCCGCATCAGATGCGCCTCTTCGACCATGCCGAGCTTGATCAGGGTCACGCCGAGCCGACGTCCCCAGCGCCGCTGCTCGCCCAGCGCCGAGGCCAGCTGCAATTCATCGATGACCCCGGCCTGGACCAGGATCTCGCCGAGCTTCGGTCGATCGTGCATGTGCCCCTCTCGAGCGGCTCTTCGGTCGGTCGGGAGAGCGACCTGAGCCCCGATCCCTGCCGGCGCGGAGCCCTCTCAGTCGGAGCGGCCCGGCTCGGAGAGGAAGCATCGGCTGCAGCCCTGCTCGACGGGATAGAGCTCGGGCCGCTCCCGTCGGCAGCGATCCATCACCTCTGGACAGCGGGGATGGAAGTGACAGCCCTCCGGCGGATGGCTGGGCGACGGGACATCGCCCCGCACGGGCGGCGCGGATCCCCGCCGCGCCGGATCGATGGACGGGATGGCCGCGAGCAGGCTGCGCGTATAGGGATGGGCGGGGTGCTCGAAGAGGCGCTCCGTGGGTCCCTGCTCCACGATCCGACCGAGGTACATCACGGCGACCTCGTGGGCCAGATGACGCACGACCGAGAGGTCGTGGGTGATGAAGAGATAGGCGAGCCCGAGCTCCTGCTGGAGGTCCAGGAGCAGGTTGAGGATCTGGGCCTGGATCGAGACGTCCAGCGCGGAGACCGACTCGTCGCAGACGATCAGCTTCGGATCGACGGCCAGCGCGCGCGCGATGCAGATTCTCTGGCGCTGCCCACCCGAGAACTCGTGCGGATAGCGATCCATCGACTTCGGGTCGAGCTGGACGCGCTCGAGCATCTCGCCGATCCGGATCCGCTGCTCCCGCTCCGTCTCCACGATCCCGAACGAGCGCACTCCCTCGGCGATCTGATCGCCGATGCGCATGCGGGGATCGAGCGACGCCATCGGATCCTGGAAGACGATCTGCAGATGTCGACGGGCCTCCCGCAGGCCGGCGCGGGACTGCTTCAGGAGGTCGCGTCCCTCGAAGAAGATCTCGCCCCGCTGCGGGCGCTCGAGACAGAGGATCGAGCGGCCGACCGTGCTCTTTCCACAGCCCGACTCGCCGACCAATGCGAGCGTCCGCCCGGCCTGGAGCTCCAGCGAGACGTCCGTCGCCGCCTGGACCCAGCCCACGGTCCGGCGCATCAGCCCGGCCCGGATCGGGTACCAGGTCTGGAGGTCGACGACTCGCAGCAACGGCTCGGGGGCGGAGGCGCTCATCGGGCTCCCTCGATCGCGAGCATCCGCTCGACCTCGTGACACCAGACGCGCCGCTCCCGGGCGGGCTCGATCTCTTCGGGCTGGATGTCGGCACAGGGGTCGAAGCGCTTGGGACAGCGCGTCGCGAAGCGGCAGCCCGTCGGCCACTGGTCGGGCGGGGGCACGACGCCGGGGATCTCCGGCAGCCGCTCTCCCGGCCGGGCGAGCCCCGGAATCGAGCGCAGCAGGCCCTGGGTATAGGGATGCAGGGGATCGCTGAAGAGCGCCTCGCGCGGGGCGACCTCGACGAGCCTGCCCGCGTACATCACGGCGACCCGATCGGCGAGCTCGTTCACGATGCCGAGATCGTGTGTGATCAGCAGGATGGCCGTGTCGCGTTCGCGCTGGAGCTTTCGGAGCAGCTCGAGGATCTGGGCCTGGACCGTGACGTCGAGCGCGGTCGTGGGCTCGTCGGCGATCAGCATCTCCGGCCGGGTGGAGAGGGCCATCGCGATCATCACGCGCTGCTTGAGCCCTCCCGAGAGCTGATGGGGGTAGGCCGAGAGCCGCTCCTCGGGATCCGGAATCCCGACCTCGACGAAGAGGGTCCGGGTGCGCTCACGAGCCTCGGAGACCGACACGCGCTCGTGGAGCCGGATCGCCTCGATCACCTGATCCCCGACCCGAAGGACCGGGTTCAGGCAGGTCATCGGCTCCTGGAAGATCATCGCGATCCGTCGTCCGCGGACCCGCCGGATCTCGCCCACGGAGAGTGGAAGCAGGTCCCGTCCGTCGAGTCGAACCGCGCCTGCCGTCACGCGGCCGGGCTTGGGGACGAGCCGCAGCAGGGAGAGCGCGGTGATCGACTTGCCCGAGCCCGACTCACCGACCAGCGCCAGCGTCTCGCCTCGCCCGAGTGAGAAGGAGACGTCGTCGACGACCGGCAGGGCTCCCGCCGAAGACGGGAAGCAGGTCCGGAGCCCGTCGACCTCGAGGAGCGCGCTCATCGATCCTCCCGGAGCGTCCGCGGATCCAGCACGTCGCGCACGGCGTCCCCGACGGCATTCACCGAGAGGATCAGACCGAAGAGCGCGGTGCCCGCGGCGAAGATGTTCCACCAGATGATCGGATCCCGGGAGAGCTCGTTGCGCGCCCCATCGATCATCTGCCCCCAGCTGCCATCGACGCCGATGCCCAGCCAGGAGAGCACCGCCTCGGAGAGCACCAGGCCCGAGAACATCAGCACGAAGGTGATGACGACGAGATGAGCGAGGTTGGGCAGGATGTGCCGGAACACGATACGCGGCTCGGAGACGCCCAGGGCACGGGCCGCCGCGACATAGTCGAGCTCCCGAAGCTTCAGGGTCTCCGCCCTCGACAATCGGCAGAAGCCGACCCAGCTCGTCACGCCGAGCGCGATGCAGACCGAGAAGGTGCTCCGCCCCATCACCATGATGAGGGCGATCAGAAGCAGCAATCCGGGCATCGAGGCGAGCGTCGAGATCAGGAAGAAGACGACGTCGTCGAATCGACCTCCGAAATAGCCTGCCCCGACGCCGAAGAGGAGCGCCAGCGGGATCGCGATCAAGCTCGTCAGCCCTCCGATCAGGAGCGCGACCCGAGCGCCCTTGAGCGCCATGTAGACGACGTCTCGGCCCAGGATGTCCGTGCCCAGCCAATGCGAGCCGGGATGACGGAGGGGGCGCCCCCCATAGAACTCGCGGTCGGCGAAGGGAGCCGAGTAGCTGGCCTCGCGGGTATCGAGGAAGGCCCGATCGATCAACGTGAGCGGCGCGTTCGGGAGGACGCCGGTCACTCCTTCCGGCACGCCTCCCTTCCAGGCGATCGAGTCGAGCAGGCCGACCCCGACGTAGAGAGCGACGATCACGATGGCCACCCGCCGACGCCGCCAGAGCGCACCGGCCGCCTCCCGCCAGAGCCGCTGGCGCCGGATGGCACGCACGACGCCCAGCCCGACCCCGACGAGCGCGACGACCATGAGATTGGACCAGACATGAGGCTCGAGGGAGATCATTCGAATCGCACTCTCGGATCGACGAGGCCGTAGGAGAGGTCGGTCGCGATCTGCCCGACGATGAAGAGCAGCGAGCCGATGTAGACCATCGTCCGCAGGGTCGAGAAATCGTTGCCCTGGATCGCGTCGACCGTCAGCGAGCCCAGCCCCGGGATCCCGAAGAAGGACTCGAGCAGGATCGACCCCGTGAAGAGGAAGGGGATCGAGAGCACGACCTGGGTCAGGATGGGGATCATCGCGTTGCGCAGCACGTGACGGACCATGATGCGCGCCTCGCTGGCTCCCTTCGCCCGGGCCGTGCGGACGAAGTCCCGGCTGCTCTCTTCGAGGAAGACCGTGCGATAGAAGCGGACGTCGCCCCCGATGCTCCCGAGCACGCCGACGATGAGCGGCAGGGCGAGAAAGCGCCAGATCATCGTGGGATCCGGATCGAAGCCCGAGATCGGATACCAGCGCAGGACCTTCCCGATCAGGAACTGTGCACCGATGATGTAGAGGAGCATCGACACGCTCATGGCGAGCACGCAGAGGAAGACGCCCATCCGGTCGATGTAGGTCTCGCGGAAGAAGGCGACCAACAACGAGAAGGGGATCGCCGCGAGCAGGCTGAGAAGCAGGAGGGGCACCGTCAGCGACAGGCTGGGCCCGATTCCGTCCAGGATCCGGTCGAGGATCGGAGAGTCGTCGGCGTCGCTCTTGCCGAAATCGAAGGTGAGCATGCGCCGGTAGTGATCGAAGAGCAGGTTGTCGTCCCAGTCCTGCCAGGGCCACAGCGGGCGATCGTAGCCGTGGTTCGCCTTCCACTGCTCGATCACCGCCGGGGGGACCTTGTCGCCCAGCGCCTTGCGCGCGATGTCATCGGGCTCGGTGACCGTGAAGAAGAGTACGAAGAGCAGGAAGAGCACTCCGAGCACGACCCCGACGCCGTAGAGCAATCGACGGACCACGTAGGCGGCCATTATTGACGCTCCCTCCAGTAGGTCAGGATCCCCGGAACGATCAGCGCGACCGCTCCGATGGCCACGACCCAGGCGGGCCACAGGACGGGCTGATTCCACTGCTCGCGCCGCTTCGCGCGAAGCACGGGGTCGACGTCCCGATACTGGTACGTGGGGAGCGACAGTCCCATCGGCTTCACGTTCCGAACCCAGGCATGATGAAGCGTGTAGTCCTCGCGATGGAAGAGCTCGATCCAGGGGCGCTCGCGCTCGAGGATCCGGAGCATCTCCCGGATCTCGATCATCCGTGCGGGGCCGTCGTCCCGGGCCTTGATCGACAGGAAGAGCTCGTCGAATCGGGGATCGGAGAAATTCGTCGCGTTGGGACCGCCACTGGTCGAGCGCGCCATCTCGGACCAGAGCAGGAAGAGGAAGTTCTCGGCATCGGGATAGTCCGCCACCCACCCGAACTGGAAGATCTGATGGGCATTGTTCCGGATCTTCTCCTGGAACTGATTGTAGTTCGTCTGGTCGATCCGGACGTCGATGCCCAGCCCGGCCCAGGCCCGCGTGAAGAACTGGATCTGCTGCTTGCCGTCCGTGCTGGTCGCCGACGTGTCGAAGGTGAGCTCGAGCGCGTCGCCCGTCGTCGGATCGATCCCCCTCGGATAGCCCGCCTCGACCATGAGCGCCTTCGCCCGCTCGAGATCCACCTGCCGGAAGGGATTCCGGTAGTCGGGATCGTGACCGTAGATGCCGGGCGGCAGGGGCGACTGCGCGGGCACGCCCCTTCCGTTCAGGAAGACCCGGAGGAACTCCTCGACGTCGACGACGAGGCTCATCGCCTGGCGCAGCTTCCGGCTCCGCTCGCCGCCGGCGTGTCCCACGACCGGATCGTCCATGTTGAAGCCGATGTAGAACACGTCGGGCGAGACCGACTCCTCGAGTCGGATGCCCTTCTCCGCCATGTCCGGGGAGAGGCGCCCCTCCTGGACGACCTTCTCGAAGCTCTCCTTGATGATGCCCGAAGCGTCGTAGTAGCCCTGCAGGAACTTGTTGAAGGCAGGGATGCTCTCCTTCTCCCGTCGGACCTCGACCCGATCGATGAACGGAAGCGGCTTGCCGGCGTCCGCGAGTCGTCCCGCCAGTCGATCCTCGATCTCTCCTTCGCTCGGAAAGACGCCGCCCGGCGCCTTCCACTCCGGATGGCGGACGCCGTACCAGTTCGGAGACTGCTCCAGGACGTAGCGAGACTGCTTGTCGTACTCGGCGAGCACGAAGGGGCCCGTCCCGACCGGATGGTCGTCGAAGCGCGCCCTCCCCTCGCTTCCGTCGTACCAGGCGATCGCCTCCCAGGGCACCGGCGTCGTGAACTCCATCGCGAACCAGTACTTGATCTGGGGATAGGGACGGGCGAGGGTGATCTCGAGCACGTGGGAGGCAGGCACCCGTACGCCCGGAATGCCCCCGAGAACCTCGTACTGCTCGTGAATCGGCGCGGCCGCGAATGCGGGGTCGGCCTCGCGGCGCTCCATCAGTCGGGATCCGAAGGCGGCGAATCCCTCGATGTTCGAGAAGGGCTCGATCACCGGGCTGCCGACCTCGGGATCCGCGATCCGTGCGAGCTGGAAGGCCACGTCGCGGGCCACGACCTCGCGGGTCCGGCGTCCCTCGCCCGAGAGCTCGAAGCATTCGTCGTCGGCGAAGAGCAGATCACGGCGAAGCTCGAAGACATAACGGGAGCGACCGTCGGGAAGCTCGATCCGCTCCGGAAGATCGACCGCGAGCCCCGGAATCAGCTCGAGCGGCCGCTTCAGGAAGTGATACTCGAGCATCGTGTCGTAGACCGCACCGGTGATCGCATGAGCCACCGTGGTGTAGGCCTTCGCGGGATCGAGGGTGCGCGGGGCCTCGACGAACGAGCTGTAGAGGATCTTCTCGCCGACGTCCGCCGGCGGATAGGGATCGTTCGAGCAGCTCGCTCCAGACCCGGCGACGATCAGGGCCGCCAGTCCGAGCACGAGGGCCCGGCCTCCGAAGCGCCGCCGGCCCGGGGCATCCGCCCGCGTCGGCTGGCATGTCCTGCCCTCTCGGGCTTCCCGAGATCTCCGTCTCAACCGTCCCGCTCCTCCCCGTCGCGCCGCGGGATCTCGAAGAAACGATCGGACAGGCCATCGGTCAACATGACTCGCTTCCAGAGAAAGCGCGCCTCGGCGCCGATCCGGGGCGAGAGGATCGTCAGCCGATTCGCGAACTCCCCGGCGCCGGGCGTCTCGTCGGCCTCCACGAGCTCGACGGCTGCCGAGGGCAGGGACGCGTAGTCTGCGAAGAGGGCGCGAAACCGGATCTCCCCGGCCGGCTCGAGGACGCGCAGCTCGCGGAGGCGTCCCTCGGGACCGAAGAAGAAGATCTCTCCTCCGGACTCCCCGATCGCGTCCGGAGCGAGGAAGCAGGCGGGATCGAAGGTCGCGCGCTCGACGTCCGTGAGGCAGGCCGCGGGGCGTCCGTTCGGGCTGGCGGGCCAGGCGAAGGCGACCGCGATCCGACCCTCCGCCTCGAGCCAGACTCCGGCGCGCGCCGTCCCCGGACTCGGCGTCGGCACGCCGAGGAGCAGCTCCACGACCTCATGGGCCTCGAGATCGATCCGTGCGAGATCCCACAGCAGGCGCGGCGTCATGCGGCCTCGCGTGACGGCGCCTTGCGAGGCATCGAAGTAGCCGAATCGACGCCCGTCGGTGACGAGCAGCCCGGCGAGCTGATCGAAGAGACCGAGCACCTCGAAGCGCAGACGAGCGGGGCGCGCGACGGCGATGCGCTGGGGGCGATTCAGCTTGAAGTCGGGGCCTTCGAGCGAGACGCGGGCGAGGCCCCGCAGCGCCGGGCGCGTGGCCGCGATCGAGAGATGACGATCCAGCACCCGCTCGGCGCGTGCATCCGCGATCGCGAGCGGGGCTCCGGCCGAGAAGGGCACGGCGGTCGGAGGCGTCGTCCGACATCCCGGCCCGAGCGCGAGCCCGATCAGGAAACAGAGGATCCAGGGCCTGCTCCCGAGGGCGCGAGCGCTCACGGCGCCTCGCGGGTCGGAGCGGGCCGGCCGAGCTCTCGCCTCAGCCTCTCGAGCTTCTCCCTCAGCTCGGGCTGCTCGTCCTCGCGCACGCCGAGCTCCTCCGCCTGCTCGTAGTACTCGAGCGCGCCCTCCCGATCGCCGAGCAGCAGCCGGACGTCGCCGAGATGCTCCGCGACGACGGAGTCGCCTCCGGTGAGCTCCGCCGCCTGGAGAAGCTGCTCCTCGGCCCGTTCGAGGAATCGCCGCGCCTCTTTCTCGCGCGACTGCTCGAAGAGCGACTCGGCCATCCGATAGTAGACCCAGCCCAGGCTGTCCGTGATGTATCCGTCCCTGGGCGCGATCTCGAGCGCGCGCCGGATCAGCTCCTCGGCCTGCTCCAGGTTCTCGCCCTGCTCAGCCCAGGAGTAGCCGATGTAGTTCAGCGCGTTCGCACTCTCGGGCTCGATCTCGAGGACCCGGCGCATGGCCGCCAGCGCCTCCTCCCTGCGATCCTGCAGGCCGTACTGGATGCCGATCTGGTAGTGGACCTCGGCATCCTCCGGCGACCCCTCGAGCAGGCTCTCCAGCAAGGCGACGGCGCCGTCGAGGTCTCCCATCCGGGCTCGCAACGCGGCGGCCTGGAAGGCGAGCCGTCGGCTCGGCTGCCGCGCCCGGAGCGCCTCGATCTCGGCGAGCGCCTCGTCGAGACGGCCCGCCGCCTCGTGGAGCGCGGCGATCTGGATGCGGGCCTCGACGTAGCTCGAGTCCTCCTTCCCGATGCGCTCGAAGGCCTCCATCGCGCCGATCTCGTCGCCGGCGGCTCGCCGGATCTGACCGAGTGCGAGCGCGATCTCGGGCTGGCCGGGCTCGCGCGCGAGCACGGTCTCCAGCCGCCCGGCGGCCGCCTCGTAGCGACCGGCCGAGAACTCGAGCGAAGCCAGTCGCCGGAGCGAGGCGAGGTCTTCGGGATAGGCCTCCACGATCTTGCGATAGGTCTCGATCGCCGCCTCGAGGTCGTTGCCCTCGATCTGAGCCTGCCCGAGTCGCTGCAGGATTCCGTAGTGGAGCGGATGACTGTCCAGCACCTCCCGATAGACGGCGATCTCGCCGGCGCGGTTCTCCCGCTCGCGCTCGATCTGTGCGAGGCGCATGTAGAGCAGGAAGTGGTCCGGAAAGGACTCGAGCGCCCCCCGCACGGTCGCCTCCGCGGCATCGAGCTCGCCGCGACGCTCCTGCACGGTCGCCAGCGCGAGCGCGCCCCGGAGCTGATCGGGCTCGCTCGCGATCAGCTCGCGCGCGAGCGCCTCCGCCTCCGCCAGCTCGCCCCGATCCAGCGCCACCTGGAAGAGCGTATAGGCGGAGTCGGCATCGAGAGGCTCGCCCTCCGCGTCCCGGAGCACGCGGTCGAGCCCCTCGAAGTCGCGACGCAAGCGGTAGAGCCGTCCGAGGAAGAGCCGGATCTCGACCGACTCGGGAGCGAGCTCGAGAGCGAGCTCGGCCTCCTCGACGGCCCGCTCGACGTCGTCGAGCTGCCAGGAGAGTCGCGCCAGGCGATGGTGGATGAAGGCGGATCCGGGATCCTTCGCCGCCGCCCGCTCGAAGGCCGCCCGGGCCTCGGCGATCCCGCCCTCGCGCTCGGCCAGCTCGCCCACCAGCACGTCGTACTCGGGCGGCGCCTCCGGTCGCTCGATCCGCAGCGGGATCTCCCGGGCTCGATCCTCCTCTCCGGCTCCCCAGCCCGGCGGTACCAGGCTGCGGCAGCCCGTGATCGGGAGACCGAGGAGCGCGATGAGCAGCAGGAGCACGCGCGGGCTCCCGGAAAGAGATCTCGGCCAACCGGGCCCTCCGCTCGGGCCGGCCCGACGGATCGGACGGAGAGCACCGCGGGACCCGACGGCGCCCCGAGGACGGGTCGACGCCGGCCCGGCGAGCGGATCCGTCTCGCTTGCGGCGGCTGCGGTCGTCTTGCTCACCCCACCCCCATCGACCGGGCAGCCCCGCTCGGGGCCTCTCCGAGGATCCCCCGACAGGGTCCCGGCAAGGGTCCCATGAAAGGCCCCATCCAGGGTCCCGTCGACCGTCTCTCGACGGACCCCGCGGAGGGCTCCACGGAAGATGCTCGGAATCCAGAGAGTCACCCGTCGCCCTCCGTCTGTCGAGAAGCCCGATCCGCGCCACGGCAGACCCGACCTCGCACCGGCATGCCTGCGCATCGGCCCCGGAGCGAGACGGGGCCGAGGGGCCGACGTCGGGTGCCGACGTCGGAGGGCCACGAGAGCGACGGGAGGGCTGGAAGGCCGCGCCTGCTCAGCTGTCGAGGTATCCGTTCTTCTCGAGGTAGGCCACGAGCTCGCCCACGCTCTCTTCCACGGTCTGACCGTTGGTGTCGAGCACGACCTCGGGGCGCTCCGGGGCCTCGTAGGGGGCCGAGATGCCCGTGAACTCCGGGATCTCGCCCGCGCGGGCCTTCTTGTAGAGCCCCTTCACGTCGCGCCCTTCACACGTGTCGACGCTCGCGTTCACGTGGGCCTCGATGAAGTCGCCCTCGCCCATGATCTTGCGGACGGCGTCCCGATCGGCGCGATAGGGCGAGATGAAGGAGCTGAACACGATGACGCCGGCGTCGGTGAAGAGCTTGGCGACCTCGCCGATCCGGCGGATGTTCTCGGTGCGATCCTCGGGCGAGAAGCCGAGATTCGCGTTCAGACCGTGACGCACGTTGTCGCCGTCGAGGATGTAGGTGAGACGGCCGCGCTCGGCGAGCGCCTTCTCGGCTGCGACGGCGATGGTCGACTTGCCCGAGCCCGACAGGCCGGTGAGCCA
>CAYXLY010000138.1:0-10338 GCA_964466005.1 uncultured Spirochaetaceae bacterium
TCGCTCGATCCGGGTCGCGTCGAAGACGGAGAGGTCGCTGCGCAGCCGGGCGCGATCGAACTCGAAGCAGAGCAGCCACCCCTCTTCCTCGGGCGCGTCGCCGTCCGTCGGCACGAAGACCGCCTCGCTCGGCACGTGACGCCCCCGGCCGTCGTAGATCTCGCGGGCTCCGGTCTGGAGGTCGTACCGCACGAGGCCCTCGGAGCCCGTGTCGGCGGGTCCCCAGACGGCGTAGCCGATCCGGTGTCGGAGGCCGCAGAGGTCTTCCTTCACGCGCGGAAACTCGATCGGCAGGTCGTCCAGAGGCTCCTCGTGAACCGCCCCCTCCGCGAGATCGATCTCGTAGCGGTGGAGCCGGGCGACCTCGAATCGATTCGGATCCTCGCGCCAGAGATCCTCGTAGCGCGCCGTGTCGAGGGTGATGCGCTGGCCGACCGAGTAGGCGTTCAGGACGTGGAAGACATAGCAGGGCTCGATCTCGAGCCAGACCACCTCCCCTTCCGAGTCGGCCCCGTTCCGACCGCGTCGGAGAAAGCCCAGACGAGCCCCGGCCTCGTCGCTCCATCGATAGGGCATCCCTCCCCCGGCGATCGACCCGGGGGCGAAGACGATGGGCAGATCCATGAAGATCACGTAGGCATCCGTGATCGCGAAATCGTGCATCATCACTGGGCCGGGAATCTCGATCGGACGGCTCTCCACGAGCCGACCCGAGCGGTCCACGCGGTGGTAGACGAGATGGGGCGGAGCGAAGTGGTAGCCGAAGAAATGCATCTCGCCGGTTCGGGCGCAGATCTTCGGATGGGCCGTCATCGGCCCCTTCAGTCGCCCGCCGAAATCATGCGGGCCGAGGGTCTCGAGTCGGCGATCGACCTCCCAGGGGAGGCCGTTCTCGACGAGCGCGAGGACGTGACCCGCATGCT
Source organism: uncultured Spirochaetaceae bacterium (assembly GCA_964466005.1). Lineage (GTDB taxonomy): Bacteria > Myxococcota_A > UBA9160 > UBA9160 > UBA4427 > UBA4427. The sequence goes on from CAYXLY010000138.1 coordinate 924, forward strand.
CGATCACATGCGTGTTGGCGAGACCTGCGCTGAAATCGACCCGGCCCTCCTCGTCGAGATAGCGAGCCGTCCCCCGCAAGGCGCGGGTCTGCACGAAGCGATTGCGGTAGCCGAGCGCGCATCCACCCGAGAGCTCGACGCCATGGAGCATGCCGTCGCCGAGGAACCAATGTCCCGGATCCCCCCGAACGGGATTCGGTCCGTTGCGGACGAAGAGTCCGTCGAGCTCCGTCGGCAGGCTGCCTTCGATCGGAAGATCGAAGGCCTCGACCTCTTCGCTCACCGGAGCGTGGAGATCACGCAGATAGAAGGGCAGATCGGCGTCGAGGGCCTGGACCACGGTTCGCTCCTCCGGCAGCTGGGCTCGGCCAGCTGGAGCCTGGCGACCGGACTCCGGCCGACGATTCGGCTTGAGAATGGTCGAATCGGGCGACTCAGTCCATAGCCGGGCTCGACGGTCCCAGGGGGTGAGTCCCGATCGGGCCCGGGGCATGACCCGCAGCCGGGCTCAGGGGCGTCCGGCTCGGCCTCGATTCCGTTATGCTTGCCCCCTCCCGGGCTCTCCGATGCGGTCGGAGGGGCGGGCGGAGCGGGGCGACGACGAGGCGACGAATACGCGAGGAGAGGGGAGTTCCGAGATGTCCGAGATCCCGACGTGGGAGCAGGCGATCGAGATGCTGACCGGGCCGGACGGCCCCTTCGAGATCGTCGAGCAGGAGATCGCAGGACGTCGCACGAAGGTCTTCGCGAATACGCCCCCGTCTCTCCGGCAGGCCTTCCAGGGCGCCCGCCTCCATGGCGACAAGACCTTCATCGTCTACGAGGACGAGATCTGGAGCTTCTCCCGGATGATGGAGCGTGTGGACGAGATCGCGGATGCGCTCGTCCACCGCTATCGCATCGAGCCCGGAGACCGGGTCGCCATCGCGATGCGCAACTATCCCGAGTGGATCGCGTCCTTCGCCGCCATCCTGTCGGTGGGGGGCGTCGCGGTCTGCATGAACGCCTGGTGGAAGCTCGACGAGATGACCTACGGGCTCGAGGACAGCGGCTCGAAGCTGCTCATCGCCGACCTCGAGCGGATTCGGGTCGCCGAGCCCGTACTCGCTCGCGATGGAGTTCCGGCGATGGCCGTGCGCGCGGAGGGAGAAATGCCGCCGGGCGTCGATCGGATGGAGGAGATCCTGCGAGCGGGCGCGTCGATGCCCGAGGTCGAGGTCGGGCCCGAGGACGACGCGACCATCCTCTATACCTCGGGAACGACGGGCTTTCCGAAGGGAGCGGTCTCGACGAATCACGCGGTGCTCTCGGCCCTTCGCGCCTTCACGTGCCGCGCCCTGGTGGGGGCCCTGACGCAGCCGCCCCGGGAGCCCTCGCCCTACGAGACGAGCTTCATCCTGGCGGTTCCGCTCTTTCACGTGACGGGGCTGGTGCCCGTCATGCTCTCCTGCTTCATGAACGGGTTCAAGCTCGTGATGATGTACAAGTGGTCGCCCGAGCGGGCGCTCGAGCTGATCGAGCGGGAGCGGGTCACCCAGTTCGTCGGCGTGCCGACGATGACGATCGACATGCTGGAATCTCCCGAGTTCGCACGGCGGGACACCTCGAGCCTCGCGAGCGTCGGCGGCGGCGGCGCCCCGGCTCCGCCCGAGCTGGTGAGCCGCGTCGAGGGCAGCTTCCAGCGTGGACGCCCGGGGATCGGCTACGGCATGACCGAGACCAACGCCTACGGACCCCAGAATGCCGGAGACGACTACGTCCGGAAGCCCCGCAGCACCGGAAGGGCGGTGCCCGTTCTGGAGGTCGGGATCTTCGATGCAGACATGAAGCCGCTGCCGCCGGGGCAGGTGGGAGAGATCTGCTTCCGCGGACCGAACCTGATCCGAGGCTACTGGAACAAGCCCGAGGCGACGGCGGAGACGATCGTCGATGGCTGGCTCAAGAGCGGAGACATCGGTCGCATCGACGAGGAAGGCTTCGTCTACGTCGAGGACCGGGCCAAGGACATGGTCCTGCGCGGCGGCGAGAACATCTACTGCGCCGAGGTCGAGGCGGTGATCTACGAGTCTCCCGACGTGCACGAGGCGGCGGTGTTCGGAATCCCTCACGAGCGCCTCGGTGAGGAGGTGGCCTGCGCCGTGATGGCCAGGAAGGGCCGCGAGATCGACGTGATCGCGCTGCGCGAGCATCTCGCCCGGCATCTCGCTCCCTTCAAGGTGCCGACCGTCTTCGAGGTGGTGTCCGAGCCGCTTCCGCGCAACGCCTCGGGCAAGATCCTCAAGCGCGAGATCCGAGAGGCCCTGCTCGCGGCTCGCGACTGATCGCCCTCTATGGGCACCTCGCCCGCACTCACGGAGCCCCTTCTTTCCTGCGGGGCAAAGCGAGGGCCGAGGGGCACGGATACGCGGTGGGAGGCTCAGGCTCTGCCGCTCTCCTGCCGATGGATCCGGAAGCCTCGGAGTCCCGGGGTCTGGAGGGGCCTTGCCGGATTCGCCCGCATTCGCCTGGATCTGTCGCGAGCTGGAGGCGTCGACGCCCCTGGATCGGCTCGAGTCGCGCGGGACCGTCCGCATCGCGCTCAAGAGCGCGGGGCTCGATGCGGGGAGTGTCCAGCCGAGCCAGATGCGCGTCGTGATCGAGCGGCTGCTCCCGAACGAGCTCTCCGTGCGCGGCGTGGGGGACGCTCAGCCTCTCTGCCTGCGTTGGGCAGAGGCGATCGAGCAGATCGATTCAGGCCCCCGGCCCGATTCGCCCGACGAGGTCTTCCGCCGGATCGGGCGGTCCTGATGCCGACCCCGCGACGGTCATCGCGGACTCGATGAGCGGGCCGTGATCGGAGCGGGGCTCAGGCTTCGTCGTCGATCACCGCGATGACCGGAGCGTGGTCGGAGGCGGTGAGCCCGTCCTTCTTCTTGCGGTACTCGCGATCGATCTCGATCTCCCGGAGACGCTCGACGACCGGGCGGGTGCCGAGCAGGAAGTCGATGCGCAGGCCCTGCTTCCGATGGAATGCCCCTCCGCGGTAGTCCCACCAGGTGAAGGCGCGTGTCTCGGACTCCTTCTCGCGATAGAGGTCGTGGAGGCCCAGCTCGTAGAGGGCGCTCATTCGGGAGCGCTCCGCATCCGTATGGAAGATCGAGCCGACCAGTCGATCCTCGTCCCAGCTATCGAGCGGCGTCGGGACGATGTTGAAGTCGCCGCAGAGGACGCTGCGGGCGTCGCTGGAGACGAAGGCGCGCGCCCAGTCACGGAGGACGTCGAACCAGGTCAGCTTGCGGGGGAAGTCGTCGTGCTCGGTCGACTTCCCGTTCGGGCAGTAGAGAGTCGTGAAGTCCAGGGCCGAACGACCCTCTCCCACACGGGCTCGGAGCAGTCGGGCCCCGAAGTCCCCCTGACCGGGAAGCCCCGCCTCGATCGGCTCGATCGGCAGACGCGACAGGATCGCGACGCCGTTCCAGCTCTTCTGGCCATGGGTGATCGCCCGGTAGCCGAGAGCCTCGAGGTCGGCATGGGGAAACTGCTCGTCTGCCATCTTGAGCTCCTGGAGCCCCACGACGTCGGGCTGCCGATCCTCCAGCCAGAGCTTCACGAAATCCAGTCGGGCGCGCAGGCCGTTCACGTTCCAGGTCGCGATGCGCACGTCTTCTCCTCCCTCCGCTCGCGGCTGCCTGCCCGCGCGAACGACGAGCGTATCACGCGTGCTGCTCCCGCTGATCCCGGCTCGGCGCAGGAATCGGTCGGCGCCGGGTCGGGAGGCGGGCGGGAGGCTATTGTCGACCGAGACGAATTCGGAGGCGATCCATGGGACTCTTCAGCAAGAAGCTCGATCTTCCCACGCGTGAGCAGGCCCTCCCCGGGCGGGCCGAGCGGATGCCGGTGCCCTCGAAGCATTTCGTGACGGGGGAGCCGCTCGAAGGGCCCTTCGAGGGGCTCGAGATGATCCTGGTGGCGATGGGCTGCTTCTGGGGAGCCGAGCGGAAGTTCTGGCAGGCGCCCGGCGTGGTGAGTACTTCGGTCGGCTACGTCGCGGGCCATACCCCCAACCCGACCTACCAGGAGGTCTGCTCGGGTCGCACCGGTCATACCGAGGCGGTGCGGGCGGTCTTCGATCCCCGGAAGACGAGCTACGAAGAGATGCTGCGGATCTTCTGGGAGAGTCACGATCCGACCCAGGGCATGCGTCAGGGCAACGACGTCGGCACCCAGTACCGCTCGGGACTCTACTACTTCGACGAGATCCAGAAGGAGGCCGCGCTCCGCTCCCGGGATGCCTTCCAGCAGGCGCTCTCCTCGGCGGGGCTGGGCCGGATCACCACCGAGATCCGCGAGGCTCCCGAGTACTACTTCGCGGAGGAGTACCACCAGCAATATCTCGCCAAGAACCCGCACGGCTATTGCGGTCTGGGCGGGACCGGCGTCTCCTGTCCGATCGGCTTGCAGGAGGCCGAGTCGGGTCGCTAGCGTTCCGCGCCCGAGGCGGTCCATCGGACCGTCCGTCCACCTTGCACGAGCCACCTTGCACGAGCCACCTTGCACGAGGCACCTCGCACGAGCCACCGCGCTCCGTGCACGAGCCACCGCGCCGAACGAGGACGAATCGAATGGACCTGATCCTGCGAGAGAATGCCTTCCTGGGAGAGACGCACGTCGTGACGGGCGCAGCCCAGGGCATTGGCTTCTGCGTCGCGCAGGCTCTCGCGAGACACGGCGCTCAGGTCGCGATGGTCGACCTCGACGCGGGCCGGCTGGAAGAGGCGAAGAGCCGGATCGAGCAGGCTCCCGTCGCGCCCCTCGTGATTCCCGCCGACGTCACCTCGGAGGAGGACGTGCGCGGGGCGGTCGGTCGGGTTCTCGAGGCGAGCGGGTGCATCAACGGCATCGTGAACGTGGCCGGCATCACACGCGACGCCCGGATCACGAAGAAGTCGTTCGAGGACTTCGAGCTCGTCCTGAGAGTGCATCTCGGCGGAACCTTCCTGCTCACGCGGGAGGTCGCCGTGCAGCATTGGCATCCGCTCTTCAAGGCCAATGGCAACGAGCCCCTCGACGACGGCGTGAATCGATTCATCGTGAACTTCTCGTCCGTCTCTGCCCGCAACGGCAATGTCGGACAGGTCGACTACACGGCGGCCAAGGGAGCGATCGAGTCCGTCACCCGTACGACCGCGCGCGAGTTCTCGGGCTACCGCGCGCGTGTGAACGCGATCGCACCGGGGCCGGTGAACACGCCGATGTTGGCGGGAGTGGGGGATGCCGGTATCGACGCCATGCGACGCTCGACCCTGCTCGGCAAGGTGGCCGAGCCCGAAGAGCTCGCCGCGACCGTGCTCGGGATGGCCTGCCCCCGGATCTCGGGATACACGACGGGCCAGGTCTTCGCCGCCAACGGCGGCATGTACATGGCTTGAAGAGCGCCTGACGCGATTCCGTCCGGTCCGGATCAGTCCCGGATCGGGAGCAGCAGGAGCGCCTGCGTCCCGCATCCGGGCGTGCTGTCGAGATGGAGCGATCCTCCGAGCAGGCGCGCGAGCTCTCCCGCGACCGCCAGCCGCCGGGCTCTCCGGGTCCTGCTCGCGGCCCCTCGTCTGGCCGCCAACAGGTCTGCGGGATCCAGGGTCGAGCCCGAGTCGTGGATCTCGAGGAAATGCCAGCACGCCTCGCGGAGCTCCATCGGCCGGACGATGATCGGATGCGCCTCGGAGGCATGGCCGCGCCCGGCGAGCGTTCTTCCGCTCATCAGCGTGATCGTCCCCCAGTCTCCGTCGATGCCCTCGACCGCCGACTCGAGAACGTGCGAGATCAGCTCGCGGAGCAGCAGCCGATTGCCCCGGACCCGCTCGCGGCTCGGATCGAGCGCGAGGTCGAAGCCGATCGACGGGCTCGCGTGGCGCGCGAGGCGCGTGCAGAGGCGCTCCGCCTCGTCTGCCAGGATCACGGTATCGCGGGCTTCCGTGAGGGGACTGTCGGCCGTCCCGGGCTTCACCTCGGGTCTCTGGCCGGCTCGGTTCTTCGCGGTGGCCGCCTCCGAGGCGAGATCCTGCGTTCGACGTTCCGTCTCGTCCGTCGCGACGGCGACGAACTCGACGATCTCACCGAGGGCGTTGCGGATGGGCTGGACCTCGAGATGGACCCAGATCGAGCGGTCGTCGAAGGTCTCGAAGGGAAACTCGATCGTGCAGGGACGGCCTTCGAGATAACGCTGACCGACGAAGTCGATCAGCTCCAGCTCGAGATCCGCCTCGCCCAGGAAGTGTGCGATCGGCTTGGACAGCGTCTGGTCGAGGGGGAAGCCCGTGATCCGGGTCCATGCGTCGTTGGCCCACTCGACCACGCCGGCGCGGTTGCCCACGAGGACGGCGCGTTCACTCAGGACGGCATGCTGAGCGAGCGCTGCGGCGATGGCGGGCGGCGGCGTCGCCCGTCCCATTGAATCGTGGATGCTCATCCTGTCCTCCGTCTCGTCTCGTCTCGTCTCGTCTCGTCTGAAGGCTCGCCTGCCTGCCGACGCTTCAAAGCTAGCGTGCCTGTCGACAAAGCTCGTGAACGATCGTTTGTTCGAACGATCGATGACGTGTTCGCAATCCTGCTCGACGTCCCGACCGTGTAGACTTCGAGGGGTTCGCGAGCAGAGGAGACGACGGTTGCGGGACGCGAGACGAGAAGCGGTGGAGACGGAGCGATCCGGAGCGGATCGACGAGACGACGAGGAGGCTGCAGACCTTCGAGCGCGCGAGGCGCGGTTCCTCGTCGATTCGCAGAGCCGGGAGCATCGAGACGAGGAGGCGCTGCGGCAGCCCCTGACGGGCAAGGCGGCCACGCAGGAGAGGATCCTCGTCGCGGCCACCGAGCTCTTCCTCGGGCGCGGCTACGAGAGGTCGACGATCGCGCAGATCGCAGAGCGGGCCGAGGTCTCGCGGGCGACGGTCTTCTGGCATTTCAGCGACAAGGAGTCTCTCTTCCGCGAGTGCTTCACGCGCATCTGTCAGCCCTTTCGCGAGTCGCTCGATCGCGACGCCTCGGAGCTTCCACCGGAGAAGCGGCTTCGGGAGCAGGTCGAGCTCTACCAGTCGTTCGTGGCCCGTCATCGCGCGGATGTCGATGGCTTCCTCCGTTGGGCCCTCGAGCACACCCGCTTCCGGGATTGGCTGATCCGGACGCTGCTGGACCTCCACCATCGCTTCGGAGGCGCCCTGACCGAGACGATCTCGGAGATCGTGCCACCAGGTCACGATCCGCACGATCTGGCGATGGGGATCCTCATCATGCTGGACGGCGGACTGCTGATCTCGTATTTCGACGGATCGCCTCGGACCGCCGAGATGCGTCAGGCGAGCATCCAGGCGATCCTCGACCTGATTCCCCGGCGCGATCCGCGCGTCATGGGCTCTGCTTGATCCGCCGGAGACTCGAAGGCCCAGAGGCGATCGAAGAGGCGATGGACCGCGGGGCGTCGATCGCGATCGTGTTATGTCGCCGGGGCGGAATCACGGCCGCGGCGCAGGGAGTCGTCGATCGGCTCCGGGCGGAAGGCGTTCCCATTCGGGAGGAGGACGAGCGCGAGATGCGTCGGATGTCCGCCTGCAGCCCGCCAGCGGAGCTCCTCGGGCTCGAGGGACTTCGGCCCGAATCCGACCTCGATCGCTTGATGGAACGGGAAGGTCCGGTCTTCCTGCTGAGCGGTCTTCGTTATCCGGGCAACGTCGGATACATCCTCCGCTGTGCGGAGGTCGCAGGCGCCGCGGGCGTCGTGATCGACGGCGAATGGGGCTCCGATCGGCGTGAGGAGGCCCTGCGGATCGGGATGCGCGTGGAGCGTTTCTTCTCCGTGCTCGAAGCCGGCACCGAACGGGCGCTCGCCGCGGGCCGACGGGCCGGACGTCGGATCGTGGCCGTCGAGACCGGCGAGGGGCGGGCTCCCTGGGAGGTCGGGCTCGATCGGCCCGTGCTGCTTCTCTTCGGCAGCGAGGCCGAAGGGATCCCGGAGGAGGCCCTGGCCGTGGCCGACGACACGCTGTCCATCCCGATGCGGGGATTCGTCCCGTCCTACAACGTCCAGGCTGCCGTAGGGATCGTGCTCGGGGAATGGATTCGCCAGAATGGGTCCCATGGGCCGGGTCGCAGCGCTCGAGGCGCTCCCGGATCGGAATGAGGGCGCTTCGAAGCGCGACATCACCCCGGAGGCCCCGGAGGCCCCGGAGGCCCCGGCAGACCTGGAGGATCCGAACATGAGCACATCGGCTGCGATTCCCGACGAGATCGACCCCGACTCGCTCGACGTCATCTCCAGCGAGAAATACGAGCGGGAAGGATATCCGCACGCGGAGTGGACCTGGCTTCGCAGGCACGATCCGGTCCACTGGTTCGAGCCGGCGGGCTGTCTTCCCTTCTGGGCGATCACGCGCCATCGCGACATCGTCGAGATCGGAAAGAAGCCCGCGGATTGGATCATCGCGCCCCGGACGGCGGTCTTCACGGACCAGGACCCTCCGGAGGAGCGGACGACGCGGCATCTGCTGACGATGGATCCACCCGATCACGGCCGCTATCGCAACCTGATCTCCAGGGCCTTCACCCCGCGCACCGTTCAGGTCTGGGAGCCCAAGGTCCAGGCGATCACGCGGCGGGTGCTGGATCGGGCAGCGGAGAAGGGGGAGATCGACTTCGTGGCGGACGTCTCGGCGCCGATCACGATCGAGGTGATCGCCCTGATGCTGGGCGTCCCCGAGGAGGATTGGCATCTGCTCTTCCGATGGACCAACGAGATCATCGCCCCCGGCGACCCCGAGTTCCAGAAGGGAGCGAGCACCGAGGAGACCTTCGAGCGTGCGCGCAGGGAGCTCTTCGCCTACTTCAAGGAGATCGCGGAGAGGCGGCGCGCCGACCCGACGGGCGACATCCTCTCCCGGATCGTCCAGGGACGCATCGATGGAAAGCCGTTGGACGATCTCGAGCTGCTCTCGTACTTCTTTCTTCTCGTGGTCGCGGGAAACGAGACGACCCGGAATGCCATGACCGGCGGGATCCAATGCTTCCTCGACAATCCCGATCAGTGGGAGGCGCTGCGTCGGGATCCGGGGCTCGTCGAGGGGGCGATCGAGGAGACGGTGCGCTGGACGACGCCCGTGATCCAGTTCGCCCGAACGGCGACCCGGGACATGACGATCCGGGACAAGCAGATCCGCGAGGGCGAGTCGGTCTGTCTCTTCTACGCGTCGGGGAATCGGGACGAGGAGGTCTTCGAGGAGCCGTTTCGATTCCGGATCGACCGCCGTCCCAATGATCACGTGGGCTTCGGACGGGGAGAGCACGTCTGCCTCGGCGCCCACCTCGCCCGACTCGAGATCCGGGCGATGTACCAGCAGCTCCGCGAGCGACTGATCGCGATGGAGCGGACCGGCCCCGTGGCGCGTGTCCG
>CAYXLY010000139.1:0-10331 GCA_964466005.1 uncultured Spirochaetaceae bacterium
CCAGGATGCCGTGAAGGAGCTCGCCGGGCAGTCCGATCTCGTGCTGGTCGTCGGGGCGCCCGCCTCTTCGAACAGCAATCGACTGGTCGAGGTCGCATCGCGGCTCGGCGTCCCCGCTCATCTCATCCAGAACGCCGACGACATCGATGCCGGCTGGCTCGAGGGGATCGAGTGCGTCGGCGTCACGGCCGGCGCCTCCACGCCCGACGTGCTCGTGCAAGGCGTCATCGAGCATCTCGATGCCCTGGCCGGCGGCCGCTCGGTGCTCGACTCGCTTCCGGAGGTCGACGAGGGAGTCCGCTTCAAGCTCCCCCGCGAGCTCCGCGAGGCGTGAGCCGGTCGACGACGGGCGAGATCCTCCGCCTGGCCTGGCCGGTCATGGCGAGCCAGGCCCTCCTGAACGGCACCGGGCTCGTCGATCGCATGATGATCGGCCGTCTGTCCGAAGCCGGCAGCGCGGCCATTCCCCTGGCGGCGGTGGGCTACGCCCATCAGCTCTTCTTCCTGATCCATTCGACGCTGGTCGCGGTCGGGCTCGCCTGCGTCGCGTTGATGGCCCGTGCGATCGGCAGCGGCGATCCGGACCGGGCGCGGCGGGCCTTCGCCGCCTCCATCCAGGTCTCGTTCGGGGTGACCTCGGCCTATGTCCTGCTGATCCTCCTGGGCGGGGAGCGGCTGCTCGAGGCCCTGGGTGCGGAGCCCGCGGTGATCCGGATCGCGGTCCCCTACCTCCGCGTGACGGTCTCCTCGGCCCTGATGCTCTCGGTCACGATGATCTGCGAGAGCGCGCTGCGCGCGAATCGCGATCCGCGAACGCCGATGTGGATCGCCGGCGGCGTCGCGATCGTGAAGCTCTCGCTCAACGCCCTCCTCATCTTCGGTCTGCTCGGCGCACCGCGCCTCGAGCTCTTCGGCGCCGCGCTGGCGACGGCGCTGAGCCACGGCTTCGGTCTGGCGATCTTCGTCCTCGTGCTCGTCCGTACGCCGCGCCGCACGCCGACCAGTCTGCGGGCCCGGGACCTCGCGCGCGGCAGCCCGGTGGTGCGCGACGTCTTTCGAATCGCGATCCCGGGTATCGCCGAGCGGGTCGTATTGAACCTGGGGCTCCTCGCCTATTTCTGGGTGCTGAGCCGCTGGTACGGGACGCTCGAGGTCGCGGCCTATACGGTCGGGATCGCCTTGCTGAACTTCTCGTGGATTCCCGGCACCGGCTACGCACAGGCCTGCGCGACCGTCGTCGGCCAGTCGCTCGGCGCCCAGGCTCCGGACGAGGCGATGAGCGCCGGCCGCAGGGCGACGAGGCTCGCGCTCGGCACGGCCGTCCCGCTGGGCCTGCTCTGCGCGGTCTACCGCATCCCGCTGGCCCGGCTCTTCACCGAGGACGCGGCGGTGATCGGCGCGCTCGGCCCCTTCATGCTCGTCCTCGCACTCGGCCAGCCCTTTCTCCAGCTCCACTTCGCGCTGGGCGGGGCTCACCGCGGCGCCGGCGACACCTGGACCCCTCTGCTGGCGGCGATCCTCGGAAACTGGGGCTGCCGGATCCCGCTGGCGATCTTCTTCGCCGGCTGGCTGGAGCTGGACGTGGTCTGGGTCTGGATGGCCCTGGTCGCCGACCACGTCATGCGGGCCGCCTTCCTGGGCATCAGCTTCGCATCGGGCCGCTGGAGCGAGCGCAGCGCGGCCTCGGCCGCGTGATCGAGCCGTGCGCGTCCGGCCACGCGGCCCGCCCCCGGGACCGATTCACTCGTCGGCCGGCCTCGGAAGAGGCTCCGGGAGAGGCTCCGAGGTCAGTCCCACGACCAGATCGGAGGTCCAGGGAGGTCAGTCGCCGAAATCGAAGTGGAACTCACCGTCGGGACCGACGTCGACCTCGACCCGGCCCCCCTTCTCGAGCCGCCCGAAGAGCACCTCGTCGGTGAGGGGATCCTTGAGCTCCTTCTGGATCAGGCGGCCGAGAGGACGCGCGCCGTAGTCGGGATCGTATCCCTTCTCGGCCAGGCGCTTGCGCGCGGCGGGCCGCAGCTCGATGCGGATCTTCCGCTCCGCGAGCTGATCGCTCAGCTCGCGGACGAACTTGGCGACCACCTTCTCCATGACCTCGGGCGGCAGCGGCTCGAAGCGCACGACCTCGTCCAGACGATTGCGGAACTCGGGACTGAAGAGCTTCTCGATCTCCTGGCTCCCGTCGCCCCTCCGTCCCTCGGAGAAGCCGATCGCGCGGGCCGACATCTCCCGCGCGCCCGCGTTCGACGTCATGATGAGGGTCACGTGACGGAAGTCGGCGTGGCGTCCCTGGTTGTCGGTGAGCGTCGCATGATCCATCACCTGCAGCAGGACGTCGAAGACGTCGCCATGCGCCTTCTCGATCTCGTCGAGCAGCAGGACGGCATGGGGATGCTTGCGGACCTGCTCGATCAGGATGCCCCCCTGGTCGTAGCCCACGTATCCGGGCGGAGCTCCGATCAGACGCGAGACGGAGTGCTTCTCCATGTACTCGCTCATGTCGAACCTCAGGAAGGTCACGCCGAGGGTCGAGGCCAGCTGCTTCGCGAGCTCGGTCTTGCCCACTCCCGTCGGACCTGCGAACAGGAACGAGCCCGTCGGCTTGTCGACGCCGGCCAATCCGGCACGGGCCCGCTTGACGGCGCTCGCCACGGTCTCCACGGCGCGATCCTGCCCGAAGACCGCCGCCTTCAGGTCCGACTCGAGCTTCGCGAGCCGGTCGGCGTCCTGACCGAGGGTCGTCTCCAGGGGAACCCGAGCAATCCGCGCGACCACGCGCTCGACGTCGCGGACGCCCACCGTCCGACGCTTCTTACCCGTGGGCCGCAGGCGCACGGCAGCTCCGGCCTCGTCGAGGACGTCGATCGCCTTGTCGGGCAGGAACCGGTCGTTGATGTGGCGGATCGAGAGGTCGACGCAGGCCTTCAACGCGGGCGCCGTATAGCGGACACCGTGATGCTCTGCGTAGCGAGGCGCCAGCCCGCTCAGGATCCGGACGCATTCCGCGGCCGAGGGCTCCTCGACGTCGATCTTCTGGAAGCGGCGCGAGAGCGCCCGGTCGCGCTCGAAATGGCGATACTCCTGATAGGTCGTCGATCCCATGCAGCGAAGGGTGCCGTCGGCGAGGCCCGGCTTGAGCAGGTTCGAGGCGTCCACCGTGGTGCCCTGCGCGGAGCCGGCTCCGAGGATCGTATGGATCTCGTCGATGAAGAGGATGAAGCGTTCACGGCTCTGCAGAGCGGCGAGCAGGGCCTTGAAGCGCGCCTCGAAGTCGCCCCGATAGCGCGTCCCGGCGAGCAGCGCACCGATGTCCAGAGCGAAGACCTCCGTGCCCTCGAGGTCCTCCGGGACCCGGCCCTCGTGGATGCGAAGCGCGAGGCCTTCGGCGAGCGCCGTCTTCCCGACGCCCGTCTCGCCCACGAAGATCGGGTTGTTCTTGCGGCGTCTCGCCAGGATGTGGATGGCCCGGTCGAGCTCGGGTCCGCGGCCGATCAGCGGGTCGAGGCGTCCGTCCGCCGCGCGCTCGCTCAGGTTCGTCGCGAAGGCCGCCAACGGGTCGGCGGGCACGCCTTCCGTCTCTTCACCTCCGATCATCGGCGACGGCGTCGCACCCTCGCCATCGAGGGCGCCCTCTCCCAGCTTCGACTCTCCATGGCTGATGTAGCGGAGCAGGTCGAGACGCGAGACGCCCTGGCTGCGCAGCAGCGTCATCGAGTGGGAGTCGGGCTCCTGGAAGAGCGCCACGATCAGGTCTCCGATCTCGACCTCCTCCTTCTCGGCCCGATCCGTGTGGTCGAGCGCATGCTGCAGGACGCGGTGGAAGGCGAGCGTCTGCATCGTGTCGACCGGATCGTCTCCCGGAACCTCTTCGAGGTCCTCCTCGAAGAAGCGCTCGAGGTCGGCTTGCAGACGCTCCACGTCCGCTCCCGAGTGGCGGAGGATCCGTGCGCCGTCCTCGTGATGCAGCAAGGCGTAGAGGAGATGCTCGCAGGTGAGAAAGGCGTGCCGCCTCATGACGGCCTCGCGGTGCGCGGCCTGCAGGGTCAGCTGGAGATCTCGCCCGATCCGACTCATTCCTTCTCCACTCCCGAACGCAGCGGGTAGCCTCTCTCCTCCGCCATGCGGAGGACGGTCGCCGATTTGGTCTCGGCCACCTCCAGGACATAGACACCGGCCACGCCCATTCCGCCCCGGTGGATCTGCAACATGATCTGGGTCGCCGCCGACGGGCTCTTCCCGAAGACCTTCTCTAGGATCTGCACGACGAACTCCATGGGGGTGTAGTCGTCGTTGTAGAGGATGACCTTGAAGCGCGGCGGACGTTCCGCCCGGGAGCGACTCTTCGTCGCGACGCCCCGGTCGCGCTCCTTCGAGGGGTCGATGGGCGGACTCCCCTCCCCGCCCGCGGCGCCACGCGGATCGTCGCGCTCGCTCCGGCGGGTCCGCGCGGCGCTCGGAGTCCTCTCGCGATCGCTGCCCCGCTTCGCAGGTCCGGCGCCTCCCGGGGGGCCACCGTGCCCGACTCGGCTATCCGCCCTTGCGTCGACTGCCATCGGCGGGAGCATAGCCCGGCCACCCTGCGCCTCGCAGCCTCCGGCCCCGTCTCGTGATCGGGGCTGGCTGGGAGGGCGACGTCGGCCCCGAGGCGGGCAGCTACACTTCGCCCGGATGTCGAACGCCTCGCCCGAGCTGGAGATCCGTCTGGAGGACGGGGTGGCGCGGCTGCCCGCTGCCGAGTGGGATGCCGTAGTCGGCGACGACTCCCCCTTTCTCGAGTGGGCCTTCCTCGCTTCGCTCGAGGAGGCGGGCACGCTCGATGCGTCTTCGGGCTGGACGCCGAAGCCGCTGGTCGCTCGCGAGAATGGCCGCATCGTCGCAGCCTGCCCGCTCTACCTCAAATCGAATAGCGAAGGCGAGTTCGTCTTCGACTTCGCCTGGGCCGATGCGGCCTATCGCGCCGGGATCGACTACTACCCGAAGATGCTCGTGGGAGTTCCGTTCTCCCCGGTCGCGGGCGCGCGCTTTCTGGTCGCGCCCGGCGCGGACCGCCTGCACTGGATCCGACGTCTCGGAGCCGCCCTGCGCGAGATCTGCTCGAGCAACGACCTCTCGAGCATCCACGTGAATTTCTGCCGTCCCGACGAGGCCGAGGCCTTGCGGGATCTCGGATTCCACACCCGTCTCGGGCTCCAGTACCACTGGCACAACCACGGCTACGCCGACTTCGAGGATTATCTCGGCGCCTTCCGGAGCAAGCGTCGCAACCAGGTCCGTCGCGAGCGCCGCGAGATGGACGCTCAGGGCGTGAAGATCCAGACCTTCGCCGGCGACACGATCACGGCCGATCTCGTCGAGCCGATGTACCGCTTCTATCTCTCGACGCTCCGCGCTCGAGCCTGGGGACGCCAGTACCTGAATCGTCGGGCCTTCGAGCTGCTGGTGGAGCGCTTTCGCGAGCGTCTCGTCTTCGTGATCGCCGAGCACGAGGGAGAGAAGATCGCCGGCACGTTCAACGTGCAGAAGGGCGATGCCCTCTACGGCCGCTATTGGGGCGCCACCCGGATGGTGCGCCACCTGCACTTCAACGTCTGCTACTACGCGGCGGTCGAGCATTGCATCGAATCCGGCCTCGAGCGCTTCGAGCCCGGAGCCGGCGGAGAGTACAAGCAGGTCCGTGGCTTCGATGCCGCCCCGACCTGGTCCTGTCATTTCCTGGCGGACCCGCGGCTCGGAGCGGCCGTCGAGCGATTCCTCGAGAGCGAGAGGGCCCACGCCGAAGACGCGATCGACTGGTACCGCGGCCGCAGCGCCCTGAAGCCGCGCGTCCCGAGTCCGGACGACTCCGGAGCGGACGCTTAGTCGATCTCCCGGACAGCGTCGCGAGCCTCCGAGCCTCCTCGGACCCGCCCGGACGGGACTCACGAGACGGACACTAGAGCTCGATTCCGTCGTTCATCGCGCGAAGCACGAAGACCTGCTCGGCGCGGGTGAGCCGGGGCGCGTGGACGAGCTCGCGGAGCCGGGCCAGACGAGCCTCCCGATCCAGGCCTCCCCCGTGGTCGCCCCCGCGCCCGAGGTCTCCCCCGGCGTCGCTCCGGGCCTCCAGGCGCACGATCCGGATCGGACGCGCGACCCATCCGGCCTGCTCGATCACGTCTCCCGCGTCGTCGAGGGTCGATGCGATCACCCGCCCGCCCTGGAGAGCCAACCCGATCGCTCCCTGCCAGAGGATCCGATCGCCTGGGATCGCTCCCCGCACCCGTCGCGCGCTCGCCGGATCCGGAATCACGAAGACGAGAACGGCGTCCGCGGGCCCCTCGACGCCGAGGCGCTCGAGAGGACGGTCGACTCCGAAGCCCAGTCCGACCGCCGCGAGCAGACACGCCATCAGCAGCCCGAGGGAGAACGCAATGCGTCGCATCCTGCCTGGATCGGCGATCGGCCCCCGAGTCCTGAGGTCCGCCCGCGGCTGATCCCCAGCGGAGCCGTCCCCATCTCCGGGCAATCCCCCTGGGCATTTTCCCCGATACCCGATTCGACGGGCGTCGATCATCCTCGGGGGCCTGGAGCCTCCCGTTCGAACCGCTCGGAGCTCCCGGGCCTCTCGCGGAAGGAGCTGTGCATGTCCAGGGATCTCGAGGGCCAGCCCGAAGCGCGCCCACTGCACGACGCACCCTTCGCCACAGCGACCGCGCAGGGCAACGACCTCCGCCCCGGGAGCGCTCCCGGCAGGCGTGCCGCCTCTGGCCGGTCCGGAGGGTCGACGGCCCGGCCGGACGGATCGAGAGATCCGCAAACGCACTTCGATCCTGCCGAGGCCTACCTCGCACAGCTCGGACCCGGATCACAGCGGACCATGCGGGAGGCGCTCGAGAAGCTCGCCCGATGGGCCTCCGACGGACGCTGTGGACTGGATGCGCTTCCCTGGCAGCTCCTGCGCATCGAGCACACGTACGCCCTCCACACCCGACTCGTGGCGACCGTGGCCCCGGCGACCGCTCACAAGCATCTCGCCGCTCTGCGAGGCGTCCTGAAGCAATGCTGGCGGCGCGGCCTGATGTCGGCCGAGGCCTATCAGCGCGCGATCGACCTGCCGCCGATTCGCACTCGCGGCCGGCGCCGCGCCCTCCGACTGGGATTCGAAGAGCTCAGGCGAATCGACGAGGCCTGCCGCGCCGACCCGGGTCCGGCCGGGGCCCGGGACGCCGCGATGCTCGCACTGCTCTACGGCGCCCAGCTGAGACGCTCCGAGGCGATCGGTCTGGACCTCTCCAGCTACGACCCCGACACCGGACGCCTCTCGGTCGTCGTAGCATCGGCGGACGAGGAGGCGCGCCACTTCGTGGCCAACGCGCACGCCCGCGACGCCCTCGACCGCTGGATCGACGCTCGCGGTCGCGAGCCCGGTCCTCTCTTCCATCCCGTGAACAAGGGGGGACGCATCGAGCGCCGCAGACTCTCCCAGCAGGCCCTCTACATCGCCTGCCAGAAGCGCGCCGCCGAGGCCGGCCTACCGCCGACGAGTCCCGAGGATCTTCGTCAGGCCGACCCGACGGTGCGGCCTCCGCTCGAGAAGAGCCCAGCAGAGTCTCGCGAGGCCTCTCGGGCTCGACTTCGGGTCCTCAGCCGCTCGAGGCCCGAATCCGGTCCGCCCGGGCAGCCTGCAGGGCCCGGAAATCCTGCTCCGCATGGTATGAGGAGCGGGTGAGCGGCGACGCCGAGACCATGAGGAAGCCGCGATCCCGAGCCTCCTGCTCGAGCTCGGCGAACTCCTCGGGCGGCATGTAGCGCTCGACCGTCGCATGACGCGGGGTCGGGCGCAGGTACTGCCCGACCGTGAGGAAGTCGACCTCCGCCTCGCGCAAATCGTCCATCACCCCCCGGATCTCGTCGCGCTCCTCGCCGAGACCGACCATGATTCCGCTCTTGGTGAAGGTCTCGGGTCGGATCCGCTTCGCTTCGGCGAGCAGCGAGAGCGAGTGCCGGTAGTCGGCCCCCGGACGGACGCGCCTGTAGAGGCGGGGGACCGTCTCGAGATTGTGGTTGTACACATCGGGGCCGGCCGCGAGGACGGCGGCGAGCGCCGCCGGCTTCCGCCGGAAGTCGGGCGTCAGGACCTCGATCGTCGTCCGGGGAGACCGGTTGCGGATCGCCTCGATCGATCGGGCGAACTGCTTCGATCCGCCGTCGGCGAGATCGTCGCGATCCACCGACGTGATCACGACGTGCTGCAGCCCGAGCTCCGCGACGGCATCCGCGAGGTGGTCGGGCTCCTTCGGATCCACCGCATCGGGCAGTCCCGTATCGACGTTGCAGAACGCGCAGGCCCGCGTGCAGACCGACCCGAGGATCATCACCGTGGCGTGCCGATCGGCCCAGCACTCGGCCAGGTTCGGACAGGCGGCCTCCTCGCAGACGGTGTTCAGCTCGAGCCGGCGCATGAGCGCGCGCGTCTGCTCCACGACCGGATCGTTCGCGAGCCGGATCCGGATCCAGGGGGGCCGCTGCGGCTCGGTCGGCGTCTCTGCGCTCGTCCCGGTCCCGGCGATCTGTAGCAATCGATCCGACAACGTCCTCGCTCCTCCAGGCCCCGAGATCCGCGAGAGGATCTCCCGCGAGCCTCCTTCCTGATTCCCGGCCTCCGACGTGCTCGCCGCTTCGGCGCTTCGGCGCCGCTAGACGTGCAGCGCTCGGCCGAAGGCCTCGAGCGCCGACTCGTGAACCATCTCCGAGAGCGTAGGATGCGGAAACACGCTCTGCATGAGCTCGGCCTCGGTCGTCTCGAGATTCATCGCGATCACGAATCCCTGGATCAGCTCCGTCACCTCGGCCCCGATCATGTGCGCCCCGAGCAGCTCGCCCGTCCCGGCGTCGAAGATCGTCTTCACGAGGCCCTCCGTCTCGCCGAGCGCGATGGCCTTGCCGTTGCCGACGAAGGGGAAGCGCCCGACCCGGATCTCGCGTCCGGCATCCCGGGCCGCGGCCTCGCTGAGTCCCACGCTCGCGACCTGGGGGCGGCAATAGGTGCAGCCCGGAATGCGCTCGGTCTTCATGGGATGCGCGCCGTCGACGCCCGCGATGCGTTCGGCCGCCAGGACGCCCTCGTGGGTCGCCTTGTGGGCGAGCCAGGGCGGACCGGCGAGATCTCCCACGGCGTAGACGCCCGTCTCTCCGGTCTGGGTCCACTCGTCGATGACGACGTGCGCCCGATCGACCTCGACGCCGGTCTGCTCGAGACCGAGCCCCTCGACGTTGCCGACGATCCCGACCGCCAGGATCACGCGATCGAAGGTCTCGGTCAGCGTCTCGCCGCTCGAGGCCGTGATCGTCGCCGTCACCTCTCCGTCCCCGCGCTCGAGAGACGTGACCGTCGAGTCGACGTGGATCTTCATCCCCTGCTTCGCGAACTGCTTGCGCGCGAGCTCCGAGATCTCCTCGTCCTCCACCGGCAGGATCCGCGGCAAGGCCTCCACCACGGTCACCTCGGCCCCGAGATCTCGATAGAAGCTCGCGAACTCGATGCCGATCGCCCCGGAGCCGACGACGAGCAGCCGACGAGGCAACACGTCGGGCACCATCGCCTCCTTGTAGGTCCAGACGAGCTCGCCGTCCGGCTCGATGTCCGGAAGCGACCGCGCCCGAGCCCCCGTGGCGAGGATGATGCCGCCCGCCTGCAACGCGATCGTCTGGCCGTCCTTCGCCTCGACCTCCACGCGCCCCGCTCCGGCCAGTCGACCGAAGCCGTCATGGACCTGCACGCCGTTCTTCTTCATCAGATGCTTCACGCCGGTATTCAGGCGCTTCGAGATCTTGCGCGAGCGCTGCACGATCTTCTTGAGATCGATGCCGACCTCGCCGACGGTCAGCCCGAACTCGTCGGCGCGCGTCATCAAGTGGTGCACCTCGGAGGTCCGCAGCAATGCCTTCGTCGGAATGCATCCCCAGTTCAGGCAGATCCCGCCGAGATGCTCCCGCTCGACGAGCGCGACCGACAGACCGAGCTGTCGGGCGCGGATGGCCGCCGGATATCCTCCCGGCCCGCCCCCGATCACGACGACGTCAAAGCTCTCGTTGCTCATCCAGGCCCCCTCTCCCGATCTCTCGGTTCATCTCGTTCCATCCATCCTGCTGCGCTCGGCGCGTCCTGCGAGACCCGGCCCCGGATCGGAGTCGGGCCGGAATGCCTTCTCAGAAGATCATGCCCAGTGGATCCTCGATCCGCGCTCGCAATGCGGCCATCAGTCTTGCGGCCACCGCGACGTCCACGAGCTCCGGATCGACCGCCAGGCTGAAGACGGCGACCCGACCGATCGCGACTCCGCCCTCCC